>CAXTUO010000216.1:0-6527 GCA_964247175.1 uncultured Acetobacteraceae bacterium
CATCGCGCCGGGCGACTTGGTGGCGGAGGTCATCGACCCTGCCTCCGGCACCGTGGCGCCGCTGCGCGCCCGCTATGCCGGGGTGCTGTTCGCCCAAGAGTCTGTGCGGTTCGTCGCGGCCGGGCGTAGCGTTGCCAAGATCGCCGGTACCGAGGCCGGTCGGTCCGGGGTGCTCTTAGGGGCGTGATCGGACAACTCGCGTCGCCCCAGTTCGTCCTCAGTGCCGAACCGGGCTGCGAACTCGTCAGGAACAAGGATTGTGACGTTCACGATGGCGATCTACGCATCCGCCGCCCCGAGTGCAACATCCCTTGTGTGGTAGGCTCGCCCGAGGGTTAAGTCATCTCCTGCGTCACCACGTCGAACTTCGCCAGCCAAGCCGGCCCGAAGTTGGTCACCAGCGCCACGTCCGTCGCATCCCGCCCCCGCGCCATCAGCAGGCGCCCGATCCGCGGCGTGTTGAAGCGCGCGTCGAAGGTGTACCAGCGCCCGCCTTCCGGTCCTTCCAGGAACGCCTCGAACCACGCCGAGAAGTCCATCGGCGCATCGACCGGCGGGATGCGGATGTCGCCCAGGTAGCCCGTGCAGTAGCGGGCGGGGATGTTCATGCAGCGGCACAGGGTCACGGCCAGGTGGGCGAAGTCGCGGCAAACCCCCTTGCGCTCGTCGTAGGCGTTGCGCGCGGTTTTGTTGGGCCGGGCGTGCTCATAGCCGAAGGTGATGCGGTCGTTGGCGAAGTCGCAGATCGCCTGCACGCGCGCCCAGCCCGGCTCCGTCGCGCCGAACAGCGACCAGGCGGTCTCGTGCAGCAGGTCGGTGTCGCAGTAGCGGCTGCCCAGCAGGTAAACCAGGGTGCCGGACGGCAGCTCGTCGATGGGGATCTGCTTCGCTTCCGGCACGGTCGCGTCGGGCAGGCCGGTGTCCTGGACCTCGAACAGCGTCGAGATGGTCAGCGGCCCGGCCGGCGCCACGATCCGGTGGCAGATGTTGCCGAAATCGTCGTTGTAGCGGCGGGCCTCGATCCCCGGCTCGAACTTGATCACCTGCGGCGTCAGCAGGTCCGCCTCCCGCGACGGATGCACGCTCAGCAGCAGCAGCATCGGCACCGGCTGCGGGCAGTTGTAGGAGATGGTGTAGCCGGCCTGGATACGGATCATGGGAACCTCGCGAGAGTCGTCAGGATTGCTTACGTCTGGCCGCCTTCGTCGGACGTGACCCGGATGCTGACCTCCATGCCCAGGCAGTCCGCGGCCGCCCCGGTCCAACTGCCGGACAGCGGCACCGCATGTTGGGGGTCGCGCACCACGGCGACGCGGATCAGGTCGCGGCTGCCGACGATGTTGTTGGTGGGGTCGAACTCGACCCAGCCGGCGCCGGGCAGGTAAACCTGCAGCCAGGCGTGGGTGTTGCCGCCGCCATGGTGGTGGTCGGGCGTGCCGGGCCTGTCGCGGCTGGGCACGTAGATGTAGCCGCTGACGAACCGCGCGGCGAGGCCGAGGCAGCGGACCGCTTCCATCATCAGCACCGCGAAGTCCCGGCAGGTGCCGGTGCCCAGGCGAAGCGTCACCGCGGGAGGCTGGATGCCGGCTTCCTGCCGGACCTGGTAGGTGAACTGCCGCCGGATGCGGTGGTTCATCGCGGTCAGCATCGCCAGCGTGTCCGTGGGGCCGTCGGTGCGCAGAAAGGACCGCGCCCAATGGTCGAGCTGGTGCGACGGGTCCGGGTGATGCCGCTCCATGGAGCGCAGCAGGTCCGCCATCTCCTCGGGATCGTAGCTGAACGGGTAAACCCGGGCGTAGTCCTCCAGGCAGGTCTCGATGTCCCGCGGCTCCTGGCAGGCGTGCTCCAGCCGCAGGGTGCTGAGGAAGGTCAGCTCCTGCGCCCGGGCGCCGAAGCGGGCATAGGCGACGTTGTTGCCGAACACGTCATGGACCCAGCGGAGCTGCACCGGCTCCGGCGTGATGTCGAGCCGCGCCTCGAGGTGCCGCTGGTCATGGCTGTCGCGCGGTCGGAGCATCATGCGATGCTCCCCGAACGAAACGGGCCGGCGATAGCGGTAGGTGGTCCGGTGACGGACGGTCAGGATCGGCAAGGGGCGCCGGATTCTGGCCGTGTGAATCGCTTCTGCATGCAATGAGACTACCATTCACCGACCGTGCTGCAAACTTACGCAGATGGTTACGCAAGGCGTGTGCCATTGTTTGCTGCCCATGCCGGACTGTTGAACGCCCGCCCCGGCGCGGCCAGAACCGGGGCGGCGGACAATCAACGCTTCTGGTTGTAAACGTCGGCGCAAACGGCGCCCAGCAGCACGAGGCCCTTGATGACCTGCTGGTAATCGATGCCGATGCCGAGGATTGACATGCCGTTGTTCATCACCCCCATGATGAAGGCCCCGATGATGGCCCCCGTCACCTGGCCCACGCCGCCATAGGCCGACGCGCCGCCGATGAAGCAGGCGGCGATGGTGTCCAGCTCGAAGCCGACTCCGGCCTTGGGCGTCGCCGTGTTGAGCCGGGCCGCGAAGATCAGGCCGGCCAGCGCCGCCAGCACCCCCATGTTGACGAAGGTGAGGAACGTCAGCCGCTCCGTGCCGATGCCCGACAGCTTCGCCGCCTTCTCGTTGCCGCCCACCGCGTAGATTTGGCGGCCCACGGTGGTGCGGGTGGTGACAAAGGCATACAGCGCGATCAGCACCGCCATGATGACGAGCACGTTGGGCAAGCCCCGGTATGAGACGATCAGGTAGGTGAGGCCGCAGACCGCGGCGAGCATCAGCGCGTTCTTCGCGGCGAAGAAGCCGAACGGCTCGGCCTCGACCCCGTGCTTCTCGCGCCGGGCGCGGTTGCGGACGTTGGCATAGACCAGCGCAAGTGCCACCAGCACGCCGAGCAGCATGGAGGACCAGCGGAAGCCGCCCATCTCCGACAGGTCCGGCAGGAAGCCCGAGGACAGCCGCTGGAACGACACGGGGAACGGCCCGACCGACTGGCCGCTCAGCACGGCGAGCATCAACCCGCGGAACACCAGCATCCCCGCGAGCGTCACGATGAAGGACGGTATCTTGAAGTAGGCGACCCAGTAGCCCTGCGCCGCGCCGATCAGCCCGCCCGCGAGCAGGCAGGCGACGGCCGCCGGGACGAACGGAATTTGGTACTGCACCATCATCACCGCCGCCAGCGCGCCGATGAAGCCCGCGACCGACCCCACCGACAGGTCGATGTGCCCGGTGACGATGACCAGCAGCATGCCCAGCGCCATGACGGCGATGTAGCTGTTCTGCAGCACCAGGTTGGTGAGGTTGAGCGGGCGCAGCAGCGTGCCGTTGGTCGCGACCTCGAAGAACAGCATGATCGCGAACAGCGACAGCAGCATGCCGTACTGGCGGAGGTTCGCCTTGAGGAAGCCGCTTTGCCCGGGTTTCGCGATGGGGGTGACAGTGATGTCGCTCATGGTTGCTCCCCTTTGCGCATGATCGAGCGCATGATCTTTTCCTGGGACGCTCCGGCGCGGGAGAACTCCCCCACGAACGCGCCCTCGTTCATGACGCAGATGCGGTCGCACAGGCCCAGCAGCTCCGGCATCTCCGACGAGATGACGACCACGCCCTTGCCGCTGTCGGCCAGGGCGTTGATGATCTGGTAGATCTCGTACTTGGCGCCCACGTCGATGCCCCGCGTCGGCTCGTCGAGGATCAGCACCTCCGGGCCGGAGAACAGCCACTTGGACAGCACGACCTTCTGCTGGTTGCCGCCCGACAGGTTGCCGCTTTCCTGGTACACGCTGGAGCAGCGGATACGCATGCGCCCGCGGTAGTCGTCGGCGACGGCCAGTTCCCGCATGTCGTCGATCACCGTGCTGCGGGACACGCCGCGGAGGTTCGCGAGCGTCACGTTCTTGCGGATGTCCTCGCCCAGGATCAGGCCCAGGTGCTTGCGGTCCTCCGTCACGTAGGCGAGGCCTGCGGCGATGGCGCGGGGCACGGTGGACAGGTCCACCGGCTTGCCATCCATGAAGGCGCGTCCGCGGATGTCCCGCCCGTAGGACCGGCCGAACACGCTCATGGCGAACTCGGTGCGGCCTGCACCCATCAGCCCGGCGATCCCCACGATCTCGCCGCGCCGCACGTGGAAGTTCACGCCACGCACCATCTTGCGCCCGGGATGCTGCGGGTGGTCCACCGACCAGTCCTCGACGCGGAACACTTCCCCGCCGATCTGCGGCGCGTGGTCGGGGAAGCGGCTGTCGAGGTCGCGGTCCACCATGCGCCGGATGATGTGGTCTTCCTCGATGGGCGCCGTGCGGCAGTCCACCGTCTCCACCGTGCGCCCGTCGCGCAGCACGGTGACGCGGTCGGCCACTTTCGTGATTTCGTTCAGCTTGTGGGAGATCAGGATGGAGGCGATGCCCTGCGCCCGGAACTCCACCAGGAGGTCCAGCAGCGCCGCGCTGTCCCGCTCGTTCAGGCTCGCGGTCGGTTCGTCGAGGATCAGGAGGCGGACCTGCTTCGACAGCGCCTTGGCGATCTCCACCAGTTGCTGCTTGCCGACGCCGATATCGGTGACAAGCGTGTCGGGCGGCTCGTGCAGGCCGACCTTGGCCAGCAGCGCCTTCGCGCGGGCGTGCACCGCGCCGCGGTCGATCACCCCGAAGCGGGCGGGCGGGTTGACCAGGAAGATGTTCTCGGCGATCGACAGCAGCGGGATCAGCGCGAGTTCCTGGTGGATGATGACCATCCCTAGCGCCTCCGTGTCGTTGATGCCGCGGAAGTGCCGTTCCTCCCCGTCATAGTGGATGCTGCCCTCGTAGCTGCCGGCCGGGTAAACCCCGCTCAGCACCTTCATCAGCGTGCTCTTGCCCGCGCCGTTCTCGCCGACAAGCGCGTGGATCTCGCCCGCGCGGACGGTGAGGTTCACGTCGCGCAGCGCGGTCACGGGGCCGAACCGCTTGGTGATGCCGCGCATTTCGAGGATGTCGGCCATTTTGCTCCCGAAAGATGGGGGCGCGGCGCCGTGGCCCCGCGCCCATTGCCGCCGGCCCTTACTGGATCTGCTGCTTCGTGTAGTAGCCGCTGTCGATCAGCACCGCCTGCCAGTTGGACTTGTCCACGATCACCGGCTTCAGCAGGTAAGCCGGCACCACCTTGACACCGTTGTTGTAGCTCTTGGTGTCGTTGACCTGCACCGTCTGGCTGCTGAGCAGGGCGTCCACCATGTCAACGGTGACGCGCGCCAGGTCGCGGGTATCCTTGAAGATGCTGGAGTACTGCTCGCCCGCCAGGATCGCCTTGACCGAGGAAATCTCGCAGTCCTGCCCGCTGACGAGCGGCATGGGCTGGTCGCCGCTGCCGTAGCCGACGCCCTTGAGGGACGAGATGACGCCGATGGAGATCCCGTCATACGGCGACAGCACCGCATCGACCCGCTTGTTCGAGTAGTAGGCGCTGAGCAGGTTGTCCATGCGCGCCTGGGCGGTGGCGCCGTCCCAGCGCAGGGTGGACACCTTGTCCATGCCGAGCTGCCGGCTGGGCACCACCAGCTTGCCGCGGTCGATGTAGGGCTGCAGCACCGACATCGCGCCGTCGTAGAAGAAGTAGGCGTTGTTGTCGTCGGGCGAGCCGCCGAACAGCTCGATGTTGAAGGGACCCTTGCCCTCCTTCAGCCCCAGGCCGGTTTCCAATGACGACGCCTGCAGCACGCCGACCTGGAAGTTGTCGAAGGTCGCGTAGTAATCGACGTTGGGCGTGCTGCGGATCAGCCGGTCGTAGGCGATCACCTTGATGCCGCCCCGCGCCGCCTGGCCGAGCACGTCGGACAGCGTGGTGCCGTCGATGGCCGCGACCACCAGCACGCGGGCGCCCTTGGTGACCATGTTCTCGATCTGCGAAAGCTGGTTGGGCACGTCGTCCTCGGCGTATTGCAGGTCGGTCGCGTAGCCGCGCGACTTCAGGACCTTCACCATGTTATCGCCGTCGGCGATCCAGCGGGCGGAGGACTTGGTGGGCATGGCGACGCCGATCAGGCCCTTGCCCTGGGCGGCGGCCGGCGGCGCGAAGGCGCCGGCCGCCGCAGCCTGGGCGGCGAGCGCCGCCGCGCCGAGCGCCGTGGCCTTGATAAGGGTGCGTCTGGTGTTCTGCATGCGTCCTCTCCGTTCAGGTCGATGCCATGTTGCCCATGGCTCGCGTTGCACGCACGACCTAAGCATCATTCTGCGGAGTGTGCTTACACGCAGCAGGCAAAATGATGCGTCCTAAAAACCCCTGAGCAGGCATTCGTGGCATAAGCCACGAATGCCTGCTCAGGCGGCGCGAAAGCCAGGCGTTGGCGGCAAAGCTGAAAATCCCATAACCGGCATCATGCCACAATGAAATGCCGGGAGGTGAATGGATGGCCCGGCCGTCAGCGGCCCCCGCGGCGCAGCACCGCGCCCAAGGCCATCGCGCCGAGCAGCGTGACGCCCCAGATGAAATCCACGAGGAAGTTGCTGAACCGCATGAGCTGGAACCCGCTGGACAGCAGCATCAGCGT
>CAXTUO010000217.1:0-6521 GCA_964247175.1 uncultured Acetobacteraceae bacterium
GCTGGGCCGGCCGTCGCTGCGCGCCCGGATCGCGGCGCATTACCGGGATTGGTACGATGCTGCCGTGCCGGCCCGCCGCATCGCCGTGACGATGGGCGCCAGCGCCGCCTTTCCGCTGGCCTTCCTCGCGGCGTTCGACCCCGGGGACCGCGTGGCGCTGGCGGCACCGTTCTATCCACCCTACGTCAACATCCTGACCGCGCTCGGCCTGCAGCCTGTGGTCGTCGAGACCGGGCCGGAAACGCGCTACCAGCCAACCGTCGCCTCTCTGGACCGGCTGGACCCGGCGCCGGACGGCCTTATCGTCGCCAGCCCCTGCAACCCTGCCGGCACCATGCTGGCGCCCGGCGAACTGGCTGCCATCGCCGCCTGGTGCGATTCGCGCGGCGTGCGCCTGATCTCCGACGAGATCTACCACGGTCTGCACTACGGCCGCCCCATCGCCACGGCGGCGGCGCTCAGTCCGCATGCCGTCGTGATCAACAGCTTCTCCAAGTATTTCAGCATGACCGGCTGGCGCGTCGGTTGGATGGCGCTGCCGGAAGACCTCGTGCGGCCGGTCGAGTGCCTGGCGCAGAACCTGTTCATCTCGGCGGCGCACATTTGCCAGGTGGCGGCGGAGGCGGCCTTCGACTGCACGGCCGAGCTGGACGCCAACGTGGCCCGTTACCGCCGGACACGCGACCATCTGCTCAAGGCCCTGCCAGGCGCCGGGTTCCCGGACATCGCGGCGCCGGATGGGGCATTCTACATCTATGCCGACATCGGCGCGCGGACCAACGACAGCGTCGCCTTCTGCGCCCGGATGCTGACCGAGGCCGGCGTCGCCGCAAGTCCCGGCGTGGACTTCGACCGGACCCGCGGCGCGCGGACGCTGCGGTTCAGCTATTGCGGACCGGAAGCCGACATGATTGAGGCTGCCGCCCGGCTGGCACGCTTCCGTTAGCGCGCCCCGGCGAGGCGCACCGTCTGCGCCCCGCTTTCAAGTCAGCCTGCTCCGTCCCGTGTGTTCAGCGCCGCCACCAGCCGCGCCGCTTCTCCGCCGGGGATGCATTGCCGTCGATCAGCGTCGGGATGATCAGCGGCCCGCCCACTGGCTCGGGTGCCGGCTCGGCATCGGTGGTCTCTGCGACGGGTTCGGCCGCCCGCGATGCGGGGATTGGAACTGTGTCGGGCAGGGCGTCGCGCCCTGGCTCCGCTGCGATGCTGTCGATGGCCGGATCAGGCTCCCCGAGGGACACTGTTTCCGGCGCCATCGCGACTGGTTCGGCGATGACCGGCTCCGGCTCCGCCGCCGGGCCGTCCTCCGCCGCAAGAAATGAGGCGGTGGGTTCAGGCGGGCGGCGTGCCGCCGCGGTGGTGGCGAGGGCGCGCTCCTGCTCAGCCTGTTCGATAGCGTCGAAGATGTCGAAGGCGGTGCCGCCACCGAATGGATTGGCCGGGGTCGGTCCAGCGTAGGCGGGCGCCACGCGCTCGGGAACGCCAGCGTCCGCCTGAGCCGGATCGGCAGCCAAGGGGGGCGCCTGCACATCACCCGGGTCGCGCCGACGCCGCCGCCCGCCACGGCGACCACGCCGCTTGCCGCGCTCGGCGTCATCCCCGGCGTCTTCGGCGGCCTCGGCTTCCGCGGTTTCGGATGCTGACGTTTCAACAGGTTCGGATGCCGAGAGGGCGGCAACTTCGTCGGCTGGCGGTGCCGCCATGTCTGCGGCGGGTATGTTGTCACCGGGCACGGTTTCCGGAACGTGCGCCGCAAACCCTTCGGCCGGATGGCCGCCTGCTTCGGGCGGCGGGACAAGGCTCCCGTTCGGCTCGCCATGCGCTTCGGTCGCGGCACCCGCGCTAGCGGCGGCTGCGCCGTCCACCCCGTCCTCCCGGCGTCCGCCGCGGCGGCGGCGGCGGCGGCGCCCGCTGCGCTGCTCACCCTCCTCGGCCGTTTCGCCGGGACGGGGCGCATCGTCATCGTCTCCGTCCTCGGTGGCAGCCGCTTCGGCGCTGCGCTCCGCCACCTCCTCGTCGGGGTCGTCGAAGGGCTCAGGCGGGGCGAGCTGCGAGATCGGTGGAGGCAGTTCCGACACGCTCTGCGCTCGCAGGCGCTCGATCCTCATCGTCGGCGGCAGCAGCGTGTCGTCCGCCGCAAAGGAAACGTGCATGCCGTAGCGGGTCTCGATCTCCGCGAGCCGCACCCGCTTGTGGTTCAGCACGTACAGCGCAATCGGCCCGGCCACATGCACCGTCACCTCGGCCGCGCGCCGCTTCGCGCCCTCCTCCTCGATGCCGCGCAGCACATGCAGCGCCGCGCTTTCGGTGCTGCGCACCTGGCCGGTCCCGGCGCAGTGCGGGCACATGACCAGGCTGGTCTCGGCGAGCGACGGGCGCAGGCGCTGCCGGCTCATCTCCATCAGGCCGAAATGGCTGATGGAGCCGACCTGGATGCGCGCCCGGTCGTTCTTCAGCGCGTCCTTGAGCCGCCGCTCCACCGCGGCGATGTTGCGACGGTTCTCCATGTCGATGAAGTCAATCACGATCAGCCCGGCGAGATCCCGCAGCCGAAGCTGCCGCGCCGCTTCCTCCGCCGCTTCCATGTTGGTCTTGAGCGCGGTTTCCTCGATGCCACGCTCCCGCGTGCTGCGGCCGGAGTTCACGTCGATGGCGACCAAGGCTTCGGTCTGGTTGATGACGAGGTAGCCGCCGGAACGGAGCTGCACCGTGGGCGACAGCATGGCGTCGAGCTGCGCCTCGACCTGCGCCTTGACGAACAGCGGCTGCGGGTCCCGCCATAGCTGCACCTTGCGGGCGTGGGTCGGCATCAGCATGCGCATGAAGTCGCGCGCCGCGCGCCAGCCCTGCTCGCCGTCCACCAGGATGTCATCGACGTCGCGGGAGTACACGTCGCGGATGGCGCGCTTGATGAGGTTCGCTTCCTCGTAGATCAGCGCGGGCGCGACCGACTTCATCGTCAGCTCGCGGATCTGGTCCCATTGGTTGAGCAGGTACTCGCAGTCCCGGATGATCTCGGGCTTCGGCCGGTTGGCGCCGGCGGTGCGAACGATCAGGCCCATGCCGCGCGGCAGGTCCAGCTCGGCCGTGACCTCCTTCAACCGGCGCCGGTCGGCGGCGGAGGTGATCTTGCGGGAAATGCCGCCGCCCCGGGGCGAGTTCGGCATCAGCACGGAGAACCGCCCGGCGAGCGAGATATAGGTGGTCAGCGCCGCGCCCTTGGTGCCACGCTCCTCCTTCACGACCTGGACCAGCAGGATCTGCCGGCGGCGGACCACCTCCTGGATCTTGTAGTTGCGGAGAAACCGTGGGGTTGCCCGCTGCTCGCGCGGTTCCTCGGTTTCGCCGCCGACCGACTCCGGCGGCGGCTCGGCCGCTTCGAGGCCCGTTTCGGCAAGGTGATCGGACGCAACGCCGTTGGAATGGCTGGCGGCAGGCTCCGCAGCGACGGGCGCGGCGTCGCCGTGCGCCAGCGGCTCCGGCGCGGGGGCCGCGTCGGCCTTTGCCGGGGCGGTTTCTGGCGCCATGTCGGCGCCCATGTCTTCTGGCAGTTCCGGGACGACGATCTCTGGCAACGGCGCATCGTCGGGAAACAGCGTCTCCGCCTCATGCGGGGCGACGAGGACGTCCTGGCTGACCGCGGCCGCCTGGGCGACCTGGTGCTCGGGCGGCAAGGCTTCCATGGCCGCTTCCGGGTCAGCCTGGACGGCGTAGGAGGCCTCTACAGCTGCATCCGTCATGCTCGCCGGCGCAACCATGTCGGGGATGTCGATCACGCCGGACACCTGGACCACATCGGGGGCGGTTGGCCGGGCGGCCAGGTCGGCGTCGCGGGCCGCGGCGCGATCCTCAGCGGCCTCGTCCTCGCGCGCTTCCGCTTCCTGCATCTCCAGCAGGCGCTGTCGGTCGGCGACGGGGATCTGATAATAATCCGGGTGAATCTCGCCGAATGCCAGGAAGCCGTGCCGGCCGCCGCCATACTCGACGAAGGCGGCCTGCAAGCTCGGCTCGACCCGGACGACCTTGGCGAGGTAGATGTTGCCTTTAAGCTGCTGCTTGGTGGATGTCTCGACGTCGAAATCTTCGAGGCGGTTACCTTCCAGCACCACCACGCGGGTTTCTTCGGCGTGGGTGCTGTCGATCAGCATACGTTTCGTCATCGTGTCTTGAACTCCGGTGCGCCGCGGGCACGCGCGTGCGATGCACGGCGCGGCGGCGGCAGAAGGGGGGAGAAAGTGGCGGGGTCCCGCTGCGGCCGAGGGCAGGCTGCGACGTGTTCAGTCCGGACGTTGGATGGACGGGCACGGCGATCAGCATCGGCTTCCTGGCGAGCGGGCCAGCGCTGCCAACGAACGGCGGCGCTGCCCAGGTGAGGCATCAGCCCTCCTCCATGTACCCGGTGCCTCGTGGCGAAGGGCCTGCTGGACGGACCCGGCGCGCGGGGTCGCGCGGCGCGGGCAGCGGTGCGATGGGGCGAGGTCGCCGCAAAATTGCAGCCGGGTCCATTCGGACCGGGCGCAAGCAGGCTGTCTCGCCGGTGTCACATCGCCGGAGCGTTACGAACATGGCGCAATCCGGCGGTGTCTGCAAGGCTGCTCAGCCGTATGGGCATAAGAAGGGCGTGCGGGCCGTCAACCTCCTGTGATACGTGGTCCCATGGCTCAAGCCTGCGTCTTGCCCCGCCGCGCCTTGCTCGCCGCCATGGCAGCCATGTCGGGCGCCGCCCAAGCCACCCCGCGTTCTGCACCGGGACGCCCGACGCGCGCCGCGCCGCCTCTGCCGCTTGTCGTCCTGGACCCCGGCCACGGCGGCAAGGACCCCGGCGCAATCGGCGTGTCCGGCACCTACGAGAAGCATGTGGCATTCGCCGCCGCGCTGGACCTGAAGCGGCAGCTTGAGCAGTCCGGCCGGTGCCGGGTGGCGTTGACGCGCAGCCGCGACGCTTTCATCCCGTTGCGCGACCGGGTCGGGTTCGCGCAGAACCGGGGCGCCGCGCTGTTCATGTCGCTGCATGCGGATGCGCTGGCCAATCCCCACGTGCGCGGCGCCAGCGTCTATACCCTGTCCGACACCGCGTCCGACGCGCAGACCGCGGCGCTGGCCCAGCGCGAGAACAGCGCCGACCGGTTCGGCGGCCCGAACTTCCGGGACGTGCCGCCCGCCATCGCCAACATCCTGGGCAGCCTGGTCCGGCAGGAAACCCGGGCTGGCTCGGCGCGGATGGCGCGCCGCCTCGTCGGCGCGCTGCAGCCCGAGATCGGCATGTTGCCCCACCCGGCGCGCCAGGCCGGGTTCATGGTGCTGCGCGCGGCGGACATCCCCAGCGTGCTGGTCGAGATGGGGTTCATGTCGAATCCGCAGGATGAGGCCGCTTTGCGCCGTTCGGACCATCGCGTGCGCGTGGCGGTGGCGCTACAATGCGCCGTGGACGCTTTTTTGAGCGGCAGCGCGCGGGTGAGCGGCTAAATCGGCTGGAGCAGAGGTGCTTTGATGGACGGTCAGAACGAGGAACGCGGCCGGACGCCGGTGTCGGGCGGTCCGGAGGCGAAGCCCAGGCGCCCGCGGTTCCGCTGGCTGCGCCGGATCGTCGCCGGGCTGTTCGCGGTGGGCGCCTTAACGGCGGTCGCCGGCGGCCTGTTCGCCTGGCAGACCTACGAGCGCTACGCCGCCGACCTGCCGACGCTTGACGGGCTGCGCCATTACCAGCCGCGCGTCATGAGCCGGGTTTACGCCGGGGACAGCCGCCTCATCGCCGAACTCGCGACCGAGCGCCGCATCTTCGTGCCGATCAGCGCCATTCCCGACGTGGTGAAGCAGGCCTTCATCTCGGCGGAGGACCAGAAGTTCTGGACGCACCGCGGCGTCGATCCCTTGGCGATTGCCCGCGCCGGCTGGATGGACCTGATGCAGTACGGGCAGGGCAGGCGGCCCATCGGGGCGTCCACCATCACGCAGCAGGTCGCCAAGAACATGCTGCTGGGCAACGAGGTCTCGGTCGCCCGCAAGGTCAAGGAACTGATCCTCGCAGTCCGCATCGACCAGTCGGTGAGCAAGGAGCACGTGCTCGAGCTTTACCTGAACGAGATTTACCTCGGCCTGCAGTCCTATGGCGTCGCCGCGGCCGCGCAGGCCTATTTCAACAAGGGCCTGGACGAGCTGACCTTGCCGGAGGCCGCGTTCCTCGCGGTGCTGCCCAAGGCGCCCAACAACTACAACCCGTTCCGCTTTCCTGACGCCGCCAAGGCCCGGCGCGATTGGGTGATCGACCGCATGGCGGAGGACCGCGCCATCACGCCCGTCCAGGCCAGCGACGCCAAGGCGACGCCGATCCGCCCCGCCGCGTTCCGCCGTCCGGAAACCGTCGCCGGCGCCGATTGGTTCGGGGAGGAGGTACGTCGGCAACTGGTTGACCGCTTCGGCGCCGACGCGACGACGCAGGGCGGCTACGTGGTCCGCACCAGCCTCGATCCCGCCCTGCAAGCCGCCGCGGACCGGGCGCTGCGCCGCGGCCTGCTGGCCTA
>CAXTUO010000218.1:0-6508 GCA_964247175.1 uncultured Acetobacteraceae bacterium
CTGGCAACCATTGTGGCATCAATGAAATTCCCAACTGCCTTCATCTGGATGTCGTCCGATGCTCATCTTCCACTCCAAGGCCGGTCTCGCCAAGGTCTGCCTCCCAAGCAACATGGAAAATCGAGTTGAGTCACTATCCTGCCGCGGCCCTGGCCCGGCGCGGTTGTCAATGATAGTCATCCGCAACACACAGCTTCTGGTGATCCCCTTGGCCACCCGCGCCCTTGCCGTCCCGCTCCGCCGCCGCTTGTTCGCCACGCTGGGGCCGGGCCTCTTGGTGATGCTGGCCGACACGGACGCCGGCAGCATCATCACCGCGGCGCAAAGCGGCGCGCAGTGGGGCTACAAGCTGCTGGCGCTGCAGATCCTGCTGATCCCCGTGCTGTTCATCGTGCAGGAACTCACCTTGCGGCTCGGCCTCGTGACCGGGCGCGGCCATGGCGAGCTGATCCGCGTCTCCTTTGGGCGCAGCTGGGCCTGGCTGTCCGTGGGCACCCTCGTGCTCGCCTGCGTCGGCGCCATCGTCACCCAGTTGTCCGGCCTCGCGGGCATCGCCTCCTTGTTCGGCCTGTCGGTGCCGTGGATGATGGCGGGCGTCATCGCCCTGCTGCTGCTGATGACCTGGCTCGGCAGCTACCATGTGGTCGAGCGGATCGCCATCGTCTTGGGCCTGTTCGAGCTGGCCTTCGTCGCCGTCGCCTGGCGGGCGCACCCCAGCATGCCGGAGATCGCGGCGCAGCTCGCGCAGGCGCCGCTCACCGATCCCAAGTACCTTTACCTGGTGGCCGCCAACCTCGGCGCGGTCATCATGCCGTGGATGATCTTCTACCAGCAGTCGGCGGTGCTGGATAAGGGCCTCGGCCCGGCGGACCTGACGCTGGCCCGGTGGGACACCGCGTTCGGCGCCGTCGTCACGCAGCTCATCATGGCTTCCGTGCTGATCGCCGTCGCCGCAACCGTGGGGCAGTCCAACCCGGACACCCCGCTGCGCGACGTGCCGGAGATCGCCCACGCGCTGATCTCCTTCCTCGGCGACGACGTGGGCCGCCTGGTGTTCGCCGCCGGCATGGCAGGGGCGGCGCTGGTCGCCACCATCGTCGTCTGCCTGACCGCCGCCTGGGGCATCGGCGAGGTTGCGGGCTACAAGCGATCCCTCAAGCACCGCCCGCAGGAAGCGCCCTGGTTCTACGGCATCTTCTCGGCGTGCCTGGTCGCGGGCGGGGTGCTGGTCGCGTCGGGCGTCAACCTGGTCGAGCTGTCCGTGGCCGTCGAGGTGATGAACGCGCTGCTGCTGCCGGTGGTGCTGGGCTTCCTGTACATCCTCGCCTTGCGCACCCTGCCGGAGCCATACAGGCTGCATGGCGTTTACAAGTGGGTCGTCGGGGTCGTCGTGCTGGTCACGGCGGGCTTCGGGTTCTATGCCGGGATCGCCGGGGCGTTCGGCGGCTGAACGGGAGGCATCAATGAAAGCCTGGGTTGTGGAGCGGATCACCGAAGCTGGCGAGATGCGCCTGGCCGACTGCCCGGCGCCGCAGCCGGGGCCGCAGGACTACCTGATCCAGGTCGAGGCGGCGGGGGTGAACTTCCTCGACACCCTGATGCTGCGCGGGCGTTACCAGCGCAAGCCGGCCCTGCCCTTCACGCCGGGCGTGGAGGTCGTGGGCACGATCACGGCGGCCGGCGCAAACGCCCCGCTTGCGCCCGGCGCCCGCATCTGCGCCAGCATCGAGACCGGCGCGTTTGCCGAGCAGGCGTTGGTGCCGCACGGCGCGGCCCGCCCGGTGCCGGACGACGTGCCGGGGGAGGCGGCGCTGGTGCTGCTCGGCGTCAACTACCCGACCGGCTACTACGCCTTGCACAACCGCGCCGGGCTGCAACCCGGCGAAACCGTGCTGGTGCACGCGGCGGCGGGCGGTGTGGGCAGCGCCGCGGTGCAGATCGCCAAGGCCGCAGGATGCCGGGTGATCGCGACGGCGGGCACGGCGGAGAAGCGCGAGCTGTGCCGCGGCCTCGGCGCCGACGAGGTGATCGACTACGCCGCCCCGGACTGGGTGGACCGGCTGCGCGCCATGACCGGGGGCCTCGGTGCCGACGTGATCTACGATCCCGTGGGCGGCGAGGTCGGCGTGCAAAGCCTGCGCGGCCTGGCCTGGCGCGGGCGCTACTTGGTGGTCGGCTTCGCCGCCGGGTCGATCCCGGACCTGCCGGCCAACCGGCTGCTGCTGAAGGAGGCGTCGGCCATGGGCGTGTTCTGGGGCGAGGCCTGCAAGCGCCACCCCGCGGCCATGGCGCAGGTCGCGGAGGCGGTGCTGGCGCTCTACCGCGAGGGCAAGCTGTCGCCGCTGATCGGCGCGCGCTTCCCGCTCGGGGACGCGCGAAACGCGCTGGACCGGCTCGGGCGCCGGGAAACCGTGGGCAAGGTCCTCATCTGCCCGGCCGCATGAGCGTGGCGGCAATCTCGACCCGGCGCATCCAGGCGAACGGCCAAACCTTCGCGGTGGATGAGGCCGGCGAGGGCGACGCGGTGGCGCTCTGCCTGCACGGCTTCCCGGAATGCCGGTTCTCCTGGCGGTTCCAGCTTCCGGTGCTGGCCGCGGCGGGATGGCGGGCGGTCGCCCCGGACCTGCGCGGCTACGGCGACAGCAGCCGGCCAGAAGAGCGTGACGCTTACCGCATCGAGCACCTGGTCGAGGACGCCGCCGCCCTGTTCGACGCCTGCGGCGCGCGCCGCCGCCTGCTGATCGGGCACGACTGGGGGGCGATGGTCGCCTGGTATTTCGCCATCGGGCGCACCCGGCCGCTTGACGGCTTGGTCATCATGAACGTGCCGCACCCGGCGGTGTTCCGCCACGTCCTGCGCCACTCCTGGGCACAGCGCGGGCGGTCCTGGTACGTGGCGTTCTTCCAGCTTCCCCGGGTGCCGGAGGCACTGCTCACCGCTGGGCGCGCCCGCGCCGTTGCCCGGGCCTTCAGCGGCATGGCGGTGGACAAGTCGGCCTTTCCGCCTGACGTGCTGGAGCACTACCGGCGGAACGCCCTGCTGCCCGGCGCGATGACCGCGATGCTCAACTATTACCGGGCCAACTTCACCGGCCTTTCCAAGGACGCGGCCCTCTCGCCCATCATCGAGGTGCCAACCCTGATGATCTGGGGCGAGGAGGACACGGCGCTTGGGCTGGAACTGACCGAGGGCTACGGACCCTACGTCGCCGACTTCACGCTGGAACGCCTGCCCGGCGTTTCGCATTGGGTGCAGCAGGAAGCGCCCGAGGCGGTGAACGCCCGCCTCCTCGCCTGGCTCAGCCGCCGCGGCCTCACGGGCGAAGCCGGGGCGGACGCGGCCGGGGCGGGTTAGGCCGGCAAGGCGGCCGGGTCGGCGCCCCCCGGACCCGCGGCGGACTGCATCAGCTTCTGCCCGGTCGGGCAAAGGTCCAGCAGCACGCAGCGCGCGCAGGCGGGACCGCGGAAATAGCAGCAGCGCTGGCCGTGCAGCATCAGCACCTCGTGGTTGTCATACACCTGCTGCGCGTCCCAATCCGGCGGCAGTTGCGCGGCGAGAACCCGGTGCGACGGCCCGACCGCCAGGCCCGACGGGATCAGCCCAACGCGGGCGGCGACCCGGTGATGGTGGCTGTCCACCGGCAGCGCCGGGCGGCGCAGCGCGCTGAAGCTGAGCACCGCGGCGCTGGTCTTCGGGCCGATGCCGGGCAGCCGTTCCAGCCAGGCTCGCGCCTCCTCCACCGACAGGTCGGCCAGGAAATCAAGCGACAGCGCGCCGCGCTCCGCCTGGATCGCGCGCAGGATGGCCTGGATGCGCGGCGCTTTCTGCTCCGGCCAGGTGACGCGCACGATTGCCGCCTGCACCACCGCCGTGGGCGCCGCGGCCACCGCGGCCCAATCGGGGAACCGCTCCCGCAACGCCTTGAACGCCGCCCCGCTGTCGGCGTTGCGGGTGCGGTGGGACAGCAGGGAGCTGACCAGCTCGCTGAGCGGGTCGAGCGCGTGGAAGTAGGCGATGGGGCAGCCGTACTCACGGCACAGCCGACGGTGAACTTCCAGCGCCTTCTCGGACAAATCCATCGCGCGGCAACGCCGGACGGGCGGGCCGGTTGCCGGCGGGGCCTTGCTTGGCATTGGCGGACGGGGCGGCGATGCCTTTAACATCGGGACAGTTTCCGCCCGACGGAGGAGCATCCCATGAGCGACGTTCGGACCACCATGAATGGGCATGTCGGCATCGCCGAGATTTGCCGCCCGCCGAACAACTATTTCGACCGGCCGCTGATCGCCGCCCTGGCGCAGGCCTTCGAGGGGTTCGACGCGGACCCGGATTGCCGCTGCATCCTGCTGGCGGCGGAGGGCAAGAACTTCTGCGCCGGGGCGGACTTCAGCGCGCCCGCGCGGGACACGGTGGGCGACCGGGAAGGCGGGCACCTGTACCAGCAGGCGGTGCGGCTGTTCCGCTGCGAAACCCCGATGGTCGCGGCGGTGCAGGGCGCCGCGGTCGGCGGCGGGCTGGGGCTGGCGATGGTGGCGGATTTCCGGGTGGCATCGCCAGAGTCCCGGTTCACCGCCAACTTCAACCGCCTGGGCTTCCACCCCGGCTTCGGCCTGAGCGTCACGCTGCCCCGCGCCGTCGGCCAGCAGAAGGCGGCGCTGCTGTTCTACACCGGGCGGCGGATCGGCGGCGAGGAGGCGCACTCCATCGGGCTGGCCGACGTGCTGGCGCCGCAGGCGGAGCTGCGCGAAACGGCGCTGGCCCTGGCGGCGGAGATCGCCGGGTCCGCCCCGCTTGCCGTAACGAGCACGCGCCGGACGCTGCGCCGCGGCCTGGCCGAGGCGGTGGAGGCGATCACCGACCATGAGCTGAGCGAGCAGCAGCGGCACTTCGAGACCGCCGATTTCGCTGAAGGGGTGAAGGCGATGGCGGAGCGGCGGGCGCCGAAGTTCGCGGGGCGGTGAAGGACCGGGGCCTGATCAGCCGCCCAGGCTGAGTTCCTGTTCGACGACCCGCACCCACCAGGCGGCGCCGAGCGGGATGATGTCGTCGTTGAAGTCGAATTTCGGCGTGTGCAGCCCGTGCGCCACGCCGTCCGGACCCATGCCGTTGCCGATGAAGATGAAGGCGCCGGGCTTGGCGTCCAGCATGAACGCGAAGTCCTCGCCGCCGGTGACGGGGGACGCATCGGCGTCCACCGCCCCCTCCCCCACCAGCGTCCTGGCGGCCGAAGCGGCAAGGGCGGCTTGCTCGGGATGGTTCACCAGCGGCACCGTGATCCAGGTGTTGGCGAAGGTGGCGGTCGCGCCGTGCAGGGCGGCGAGGCCGTGGGCCAGCTCCTCCATGCGCCGGTCGATGACCGCCTGGGTTTCCGGCGTGAAGCAGCGGGCGGTGCCGGACAGCGCCAGCTCGGACGGCATCACGTTGGCCGCCTCCGCGGAGCCGCCGGCGATGTGGCCCACCGAGATGACGGCGGCTTGCAGCGGCGGCACGTTGCGCCCGATGATCGTCTGCAACGCGAGCACGTAGTGCGCCTGCACGACGGACAGGTCGGCGGCAAGGTGCGGCGACCCGCCGCCATGCCCGCCGTTGCCGTGGAAGGTCGCCGTCCATGTCGAGGCGCCGGCGAGGTATGGCCCGGTGCGGATGGCGAACTGGCCGACCGGCAGGCCTGGCCGGTTGTGCATGCCGTAAATGGCATCCACGGGGAACCGGTCGAACAGCCTGTCCGCCAGCATCTTCCGGGCGCCGCCGCGCCCTTCCTCGGCCGGCTGGAAGATCAGTTGCACCGTGCCGCCGAAATCGCGCGTGGCCGCCAGGTGCCGGGCGGCGCCGAGCAGCATGGCCATGTGCCCGTCATGGCCGCAGGCGTGCATGGTGCCGGCGTTGACCGAGGCATGGGGCACGCCGGTCGCCTCGTGAATCGCCAGCGCGTCCATGTCCGCGCGCAGCCCGACCGCGCGCTGCCCCGGGCGCTTGCCGCGTATGGTGCCGACCACGCCGGTGCCGCCCACGCCCTCCGTGACCTCCACGCCCCACTCGCGCAGCTTCGCCGCCACGAGCGCGGCGGTGCGGACTTCCTCCAGGCCCATCTCGGGGTGGGCGTGGATGTCGCGCCGGATCGCGGTCAGCTCGGGATGATGGACGCGGATCTGGTCGATGAGGGTCATGTCGGGCATGGACAGGGGCCTGTTTGGATGTGCGGCGCAAGCCTGCTGCAACGGCGCCGTCCCTGCAACTCCGCGGCGGGCCGGCCGCGGTCACGCCGAGGGCTGACATCGGGACCGGCGGGGTCTAGCATCGCGCCGGGTGGAGGAACTGGCCGCGGAACGGCCTGAAGGGAACAGGGCATGGCACTGTCCATCGAACGGCTGGGTTCGACGCTGGGGGGACGGGTCACCGGGCTGGATCTCACCGGGCCGCTCGACCCCGCGCAGGTTGCCGCGATTGAGACGGGCATGGACGAGCACGCGGTCCTGGTGTTCCCGGCGCAGCGGATCACCGACGAGC
>CAXTUO010000219.1:0-2765 GCA_964247175.1 uncultured Acetobacteraceae bacterium
TAGGCCGCAAGCCGGGCATGGTCGGCCTCCCCCAGCCATCGCACGGTGGCGCGGCCCTGGAACGCCCGCCCGAGCACGTCGCCGCCGGCCGAGATCGCCAGCGAGCGCACCAATGGCGTGATGTCCGGCTGCCCGCCCACGGCGAAGTAGCGGGAGCGCCGCAGGTCGCCCCAGACCGGGTAGGGGCCGTAACGGTGGCCCAGCGGATTGCGGGTCTTGGCCGAGACGACCAGCTCGGCCGCGAGCGCGTAGGCGCCGCTCGGTGCGCGCGTGAACGCCCACACGCTGTCGCCGAGAGCCGCCTCGTGCAGCAGCGGGTTCGCCTGGTTCAGGTGGTAGCCAACACTGTGATCCAGGTCCCGACGATGATTGTCGCCCCGCCAAAAGTAGAGCAGCGGCATCAGGCTTCCGCATCCGCCGCGGCTCGGTTCACTCCCTCGTCGTTCAGCAGTGCGCCCGGGAACAGCAGGCCCGCGACACCGATCAGCAAGTACTCGGCAAACGCAAGGGGACAGCTACCGAACTCCGCCCAGATGTTGCGAGAGCCTGGCCCCCAAGCCGTGCACCAGAAGCGCACGGGCGCGCGCAGGCGCGGCACCGCATTGGGCGTGTCGGCGAAGAGGCGTGCCGCCCAGCGCTGATACTTCGGGATGATCTTGCCGGGTGCGTGCCCGGGCAAGACCGCGGCGCTGAGGTCGCCCAGGTGGTAGGCGTAGTTGTAGCCCCAGCGGGCGAACTTGCCCGCATCCGTGCGGATGCCGGCGAGGTTGGCCGACACACTGCCGTTGCGACCGTAGCGGCCCGCCTTGCCGACGTAGAGCGGCACGACGTGGCCCGCGGCATCCAGGCGGTACATGAGGTAGAGCACGCCCTCCGCCTCGCCCGGTGCCGAGGCGAGCACCCGCTCGACGGTGCCGGCCAGCAGCTCCTGCATGGCAGTCGAGCGCCGCAGCATGAGGCGGCCATCGCGACCGTATCCGAACACCTCGACCGTGCCGTCCGGGTCGGTCGCGAACAAGGCCACGCCTGTTTCGGCAATGTCGTGCGCCGCGCAGAACGCATCCCAAAGCGCCTGCTTGGCCAAGCGCTGCTGTATGGCCGCCGTGGCTGGCCCGGCACCGCTCACCCGGCCCACTCCGGCACTTGCTGGTCATGGCGCAGCCGCAAACGCTGCACCCGCAGGGCTGCGAACACCTCCTCCGGCACCCGCGCCAGCGCCGGATCAGTCAGGCCCGGCAAGCTCGCCGCCGCCTCGTGCACGAAGCGCCGGGGCAGCAGCGGGCCAGTCCCGTCCAGGTAGGCGCGCCGCCACCAGCTCTGGATCGGCTCGGCGGCTGCCCGCAGCAGCCCGTCCCCGGGCAGGCGGTCGCGCTTGTGGTGCTGGTTCACCCGCCGGTGCGCGGGCATGAGGTTCCACAGGTCGCCGCA
Source organism: uncultured Acetobacteraceae bacterium (assembly GCA_964247175.1). Lineage (GTDB taxonomy): Bacteria > Pseudomonadota > Alphaproteobacteria > Acetobacterales > Acetobacteraceae > CAHJXG01. The sequence goes on from CAXTUO010000219.1 coordinate 1,429, forward strand.
CGGCCACGCCGACCAGGGCAGGCAGTGGTCGATGTCCAGCGTCGCTGCATCCAGACATCGCCCGCTCCAAACGCAGTGCAGCGCCTCCCCGGCCCCAAGCAGGGCCAGTGCACGCTCACGCGGCACCGCGACGTCGCGCGACGGGTCGGACCAGGTGGTTGCCGCGGCCAACACGCCCTCGTCGAGCACGCGTCCCTGTCCCGCCGCGTCACGGCGCATGAGCCTGATCCACTCCGCCACCAGCGCCGGCTCGACCCAGGCGGCGAACCGCCCCAGGGCACGCCATAGGTCCCGCGGCACCGTGAGGGTGCCGAAGCCCGCAAGGAAGTCGGCGTCGAGCAAGACATCACTCCCGGCCCGCGGCGCGAGCCGGCGCGCTGTGGGCAGCACGGCCCCGCCGTTCGGGTGGGTCATGTGGGTGGCCGGCATCTTCGCGATCAGGTCCGCCGCTTCCTGCAGCGCCGCCTGCACGGCCTGCGCGGCCGGACCTGCGAAGCGTGCCCCGATCCTCAAGTCGAGCCGGGGCACCAGGCCGCCCAGCAACGCCCGGAAGCCAGGGCCCGCGAAGCCGAGGCCGTCCGGTCCGGCGTTGCCAGGCTTTTGCGGCAGGCCCGCGCCGACCAGGGGCAGGTAAAGCCGCAACCAGTTCAGCGCCACCACCCCGAGCGGCAACGCCACATTCTCCCCTGTCCCGTCAATGGCCATGCCGGCTTGGCCATCCGCGGCGCGGCAGAGAGCGCGCAGCAGGCCCAGCTTGTAGGTGGCGCTCTTCTGGTCGTTGAGGATGAGGTGCCGCAGCAAGGGTAGCGCGCCGGTGCCGTCCTCCGGCAGGCGCAGGGCCATTGCGGTCCAGGACACCGCGGCACGGCCCATTTGGTCCGGCGTGCCCTCTTGCCGGACGACGACGGCGCCGTGCTCGCGGCCGAGGCGCTCCACCTCGTCCGGCGACACGGGATGCATGCCGCGCTCCGCCTCCGCCGGGCCGCTCCGCAGGGTCAGCGCCAGCACGCCCCCGGGCCGGAGCAGGCCGAGCAGCTTGCGTATGGCGCGGGTGCGCTCGCCCGGGGCCACATGCTGCCACACGCCGCTGAGCAGGATGACGTCGAAGGCCAGCCCGAGCCGGTGCGTGGCGGGCAACGCCGGCAGGCTGTCCTCGATCCAGCGCAGGCCCGCGTCGGCGTGGCGGCGCTGCCCCTCGGCGCGCATCGCCGCCGCCGGCTCGACCGCGACCACGTCGTGCCCCAACCCGGCCAGCCAGGCCGCGTCCCGGCCCGTGCCGGCGCCCACGTCCAGCACCAATGCCGGCGCTCGGGGCAGCAGGTCGGGCAGCCATCCAT
>CAXTUO010000219.1:2775-6504 GCA_964247175.1 uncultured Acetobacteraceae bacterium
GGGCGAGATCGGCGGCGTGCTGGTCGTACCAGCCGACCGGGTCGGGCGGGGCGCTCATGCGGACAGCGCCGTCCACGTCCAACGCTCTGCGCCCGCGTGCACCGCGGCCGATGTCCCGGTGGCAGAGGCGTGCACCCTCCGCGGCTGCACCCGATCAAGGCGCGGGAGGAAGGACCAACGTGGCCCTGCTTGCATCGGGGTTGCTGACCAATACGGTGCGGAGATGGCAAAAGGCATTTTCGACAGCAAAGCAGGTTCCGGCTACGACGACGAGGTCATTTCGCGTTATCATTTCCCACGCCGATACCTGAAAGCGGCGGAGGCCATCGTCGGCGACTGGGTCGCCTACCGCGAGCCGGGCACGGGCGGCGGCCGGGCCGGCTACCTCGCTGTCGCCCGGGTCGCCCGTATCGACCTGGATCCGCAGCGGCCAGGCCACTTCTACGCCAGGGTTGTCAACCGACACCAGGAACTGGACAGTTCCGACGTGGAGAACTGGACAGTTGCGTTAAACCGTCTCGCTGCTCGCGTCTGCGCTGCCTCGCTTGAGCAGTCCTGAACGTCGTTTCTCGCGCAGACGGTAGCTGTCGCCGCGGATGGTCAGCACGTGGCTGTGGTGGAGCAGCCGGTCCAGGATGGCGGTGGCGACGACCTGGTCATTCAGGACCGTGCCCCACTCGCTCACGCTGCGATTGCTGGTCACCAGCATGCTGCCGCGTTCATAGCGGCGGCTGACCAGGGCAAAAAACAGGTGCGCGGCCTGCGTTTCGAACGGCAGGTAGCCGAACTCGTCCACGATCAGCAGCTTCGGCTTGGCGTAGCGCGTGAGCCGTTCCTCCAGCTTCCCCTCCGCCTGCCCCCTCATCAGGCCGGTGATCAGCGCCACGGCCGAGGTGAACAGAACCGAGTAGCCCTGCCGCACCGCCTCGCGCCCAAGCGCCACGGCAAGGTGCGACTTGCCCACCCCGGGCGGACCCTGGATCAGCAGCGTGTCGCCATTCGCCACCCACCGGCACGCGGCGAGGTCGCGCAACTGCTTGGGGTCGAGCGAGGGCTGGGCGGCGAAGTCGAAACCTTCCAGCGTGCGCGCATAAGGGAACTTGGCGATCCCCATGCCCATCTGGATGCGGCGCTCCTCGCGGTGCGCCACCTCCGCCTCGCACAGCAAAGCCAGTGCTTCCGGCAGGTTCAGGTCCCGCCGCGTCGCCTCGTCCAGCAGCCCGTCGAGCCGGTCGCGCATCGCGGTCAGCTTCAGTCGGCCCAGCAGGTCCGGCAGGGCCGTCGCCTGGGCGCTCACCATGCGCCTCCTGCCACCTGCTCATACTCCGCCAAGGGCCGCAGCAGGTCGGCGCCGGGCAGGATCGCGGCCGCCGTGCCCTCGGGCCGCTGCAGGCCCGTGTCGCCCAGCACGATGCCGCGCAGGTGGGCGGCATCCACGGCGCGCTCGCGCCGGCCGTGCCGCTGCCCGTGTCGCGCCACCTCCGTGCCGGCATGCAGAACCCGGACCTCGCCGTCGCTGACCACGACGCTGACCTGGGCGCCGATCAGGCGCCAGGGCACGCTGTAGTGGTTGGTGTCCACGTCCACGCAGCCGTCGTTCTGGACCTTGCGCGTCAGCTCGCGCATCTGCCGGAACGGCGGGCGACCGTTCAGCGGACGCAGCGCCGCCGCCTCGTCGCGCTCGAACCGCACCATCGGCGCCTCGCCCGTGGTGCCATGCACCCGCTGATCGGCCACCTCGCGCATCCACCAGGCCAGATGCGCTTCCAGCGCCGCCCAGCTGGCGAAAACCCGGCCCGCAATGGCGTTGCGCTTGACGTAGCCCACCCCACGCTCGTCCTTGCCCTTGGTCCGCGCGCGATACGGCGCGCACGCCACCGGCCGCACCGCCCAGTAACGGGCAAAGGCATGGAAGCGCGCGTTGAACACCACCTCCCGCGTGCCCGCGTCATGGCGTTCAACAAGAGCCCGGGCGTTGTCGAGCAACACCTCCCCGGGCAGCCCGCCGAAGTGGCCGAACGCGCCCTCGATGCCGTCGAACCAGGCCGCCTGCCGCTCGTGGCGGAACGCGCGGACATACACCCGGCGCGAGTAGCCCAGCGTGGCAACGAACAAGTGAACCCGCACCACCTCGTCGCCGATCCGCACGCCGCGCTCGCCGAAGTCGATCTGCAGCTGCCGCCCTGGCGGGGTCTCGAACCGCACCGTCGCCAGCGCCTCCGCCGCAAGCTCGCGCCGCAGGTGGGCCACCGCCCGCTCCACCGTGCGCAGGCTGACGGTGATGCCCAGCTCGCCCGCCAGTTCCTGGCGCACCACGTCCGCATTGCCACGATGACGGCGGAACCGTTCCGCCAGCCATGCCCCATGCCCCGCCAGCAGCCCAGGCCGCTCAGGCGAGCGATACGGCGTCCAGCCATCCGCCGCGAGATAGCGCCGCACCGTCATCGGGCTGCAGCCAACCTCCCGGCCGATCCGCCTCAGCCCCCAGCCCAGCCGGTGTAGATGCAGCATCGCCGCAACCTCGTCCGGCACCCTCATCAAACCCCTCCGCGTCTGTTCCAACCGCGGAATAAACTCCACTACCTCCGCCATGTCCCCGAACTCCCAACATCAAGGGCGTCCAGTTCTCCCCGTCGCCGCCGTCCAGTTTGTCGTGTCGCCTGACATCTGCTTGCACGGGCAGCCGTGTCGCCGGACGTGGCGTTACCCATTCCACTTTTTTCAGAAGACATATTGATGCGCATCGCAATCGCGTCCGATCGTCGCGCACCGCCCGCAGCGTTGGCCGAACTGGCGGGCGATGACGACTTGGAAGTGCGGCAAGGGGTGGCGCAGAACCCCGCCACGTCGCCCGCAGCGTTGGCCGAGCTGGCGGGTGATGACGACTTGGATGTGCGGCAAGGGGTGGCGTGGAATCCCGCCATACCACTGATGGCACTGGCCGAACTGGCAAAAGATGAAGACCTGGGGGTGCGGCAAGCGGTGGCGCGGAATCCCGCCATGCCGCCGGCGGCGTTGGCCAAACTGGCGGGCGATGACGACCCGGAGGCGCGGCGATGGGCGGCACGAAACCGTTCCACGCCGCCCGCTGCGTTGGCCAAGCTGGCGGGCGATGGCGACCTGGAAGTGCGGCAAGGAGTGGCGTTGAACCTTGCCACGCCGCCGGCAGTGCTGGCCAAGCTGGCGGGCGACGGCAACTCAGGGGTGCGGCAATGGGTGGCGTGGAACCCCGCCATGCCGCCGGCGGCGCTCGCCAAGCTGGCGAGCGATGACAACCCAAAGGTGTGGCGATGGTTAGCTTGGTGCCCCGTCATGCCGTCGGCGGCGCTGGCCGAAATGGCAAGCGATAACGACCCAGGGGTGCGGCAAGGGGTGGCGTGGAACCCCGCTACGCCGCTGGCGACGCTGGCCGAGCTGGCAGGCGACGACAACTCAACGGTGCGGCAATGGGTAGCGCGGAACCCCTTCACGCCACCGGCGGTACTGGCCGAGCTGGCGGGCGATGACGCATCGGGGGTGCAGCTAGATGTGGCGGGAAATCCTACAGCCCTGCTTGAAGATCTTTCTGTTAAAGTGCACTGGTCGCTCCACCGCGCTTCCAAAGCCTGTTGGCACCCAATCAAGCTGTGGTGGTCGCGCAGGTAACAGCATCGTGCCGCACTGTCGGAAATCACTTGTGGCTGCTGAAAAACTCCTGTGGGGATTTCGGACCGACCGAGCCTATCTCTT
>CAXTUO010000220.1:0-6502 GCA_964247175.1 uncultured Acetobacteraceae bacterium
GGCTGCGCTCGCGTACGGACCGGCGCCGAGCGGCCGAGGTGGACGTCGCTGCCCACGCATCTGGTCTATGCAACAAGGCCCGGCCGAGGCCAAAGTCAGGCTCCCAAGGCCAGGCTCAACGCGCCTGTCCGGCTGCGCCGGCATCCCGCCCGGTCCCGTCGGGGCGCGGCTGCCGGTCGAACCGGAAGATGTCCAGCGGCTCGAACGGCAGCACGCCGCGTTCCGTCGGCAGGTCCGCCGTGCTCCACCCGCCGCCCAGGGCCAGGATCAGGTTGGCGGCGTTCTGCAACTGGGCCGTCCTGGCCTGCGCGGCGGCGATCTCGGCCAGCAGCGCCGTTTCCTGGGCGACCACCACGTCCAGGTAATTGATCAGCCCGCTGACATAAAGCTGCTGCGTCAGGCTCATGGCCCGGGTGGACGCCGTCACGGACTGGACCTGGGATCGGGTCTGGGATCGCAGGCTGGCCTGCAGCGTCAGCCCGTCCTCCACCTGCTGGAGGGCGGCCAGCACCGTCGCGCGGTAGTTGTCGCGGGTTTGCGCGAACTGCGACCAGCTTTGCTGAAGCTGCGCCCGGCGCAGCCCCCCTTCGAACAACGGCAGCACGGCGCTGGCGCCGATGGACCATATGGCGTTTGGCAGGCTGGCCAGGTTGAAGCCGGTGTCCTGGAACCCGCCCGTCGCGCTGATGGTCACGTTGGGGTAGGGCGCCGCGCGGGTGATGCCGATCGCCGCGTTGGCCGCGGCCATCTGCCGCTCGGCGCTGGCGATGTCCGGGCGCCGCTCCAGCAACTGGGATGGCACGCCCGCTGGGACGTCCGGGTTGGCCAGGCTGTTGCGCTCCTGCACCGGGATGGAAAAGGCGCTGGGGTTGGCGCCGGCCAGGACCGCGATGGCATGCTCCAGCACGGCCCGGTTGGCCAGGTTGACGCTTTGCAGGGCCTGGGTGGAGGCGAGCTGGGCCTGGGCGCGCGCGACGTCCAGCCCGGCCCCTATCGCGCCCCGCAGCCGCAGTTGCGTGACCCTCACCGAGGTTTGGTAGTTGGCGACGGCTCGGCGGTAAACGTCGTTTTGGGTGTCGAACCCGCGCAACGCGAAGTAGGCGCTGGCAAGCTGCACCTGCAGGCTGAGCCGGGCGTTGGCCACCAGCGCCGCGCTGGACTGGGCCAGCCTGGCCTGGAACCGCTCGGAGTTGCGCACCCTTTGCCAGAAGTCAGGTTCCCACGTCGCTGCGGCCTGGATCAGGTTGTTCCCCGACACGGTGGGCGTGGTGCTTTGCGGGCTTCGGAACGGGGCGTTCTTGGATTCCTTCTCGTACTGCGTCTGGCCGTTGACGCTCAGTTGCGGATACAGGCCGGAGCGCGCGACGGCGGCGGCGTCGCGGGCCTGGACGTACTGCTCGTACATGGCCGCGAGGGTCGGGTTCTGCTCGGCCACCTGCTGCTCCAACTGGTTGAGCAGAGGGTCGCCGAACATCTCCCACCAGGGTCCGCGCGGCAGGGTGTCGCTGGGGGCAGCCAGCCTGAACGGCCCTTGGCCGCGCCAGGTGTCGGGCAGGACGTAGCGCGGCGGGTCGTAGCGGGGCGCCAGGTCGCAGCCCGCCAAGCCCAGCAGCGCCCCGCCGACAGCGAGGGTCCTGTGCAGCCTGAGCCGCCGGGACTGCGCCCTTGGGCCGGCGGGCGGGCGCGGCGGTTCCATGGTCAATTGGACGGCTTCTGCCCCGCAGCGGGGGCCTGCGCGCCCGTGGGGGCGGGCTGGCCCGCTTGCGGCGGACTGGGCTGGTCCGCCGCAGGGCTGCCGCTCGGGTCCGCTCCCGCCGCAGGCTGGACGACCTTGACCTGCTGGCCTTCCAGCAGGCCGAGCGACGGGTTTGCAACCAGCTTGTCGCCCAGTTTGATGCCCGCGGTGACCTGCACGTCCGTGCCCAGGTTGCGGCCGAGGGTCACGTCCTGCAGGTGCACCTTGCCGCCGTCGTCGAACAGCGCGACCTGCGTGCCCTGGGCGCGGAACAACACGGCCTGCTCGGGCACGACCAGCACGTTGGGGTCGCCCGGAAACGAGAACTGCACGCTGGCGTAGCTGCCGGGCCACTGGTCGCCGCTGGGGTTGTCGAGCACAAGCTCGGTCACGGCCGTCCGCGTGGCGGGGGTGATGGCCTTGGCGGTGGTCAGGAACTGCAGCGGGATGCGCTTGCCCGGGTCCTGCGGCAGCGTCATCGTCGCCGTCAGGCCGGGCCGCAGCGCGTCCGAGAAGGTCTGCGGCACGGACACGAAAACGCGCAGCTTGTGCATGTCGGACACCGTGAACAGCGGCTTGGGGCCGCCCTGGGCGCTGCTCGGGTTGCTGCCCGCGGCGCTCACGTAGTCGCCGATGTTGACGCTGCGGGCCGTGACGACGCCGTCAAAGGGCGCGACCAGCTTCTTGAACCCGGCCATCGCCTCGTACTTGGCGACGTTCTGCTGCGCCGCCGCCACCTGCGCCTTTTGCGCGGCCGCGTCGGCCTTCTTGATGTCGACATCCTGCTGCGCCACCGCTTGCGTGCCGGACAGGGCGGTCCAACGCTTGGCGGTGAGCACCGCCATGTTGTAGTTGGCCTGCACCGTCGCGAGCTGCGCGCGGGCGGCCGCCAGCTCGGCGTCCAGGCTCGGCGCCTCGATGGTGCCCAGGACGTCGCCCTTCTTCACCTCCGCGCCGAAATCCTTGTACCAGTTCGACACGTAGCCTGTGACCTGGCCGTAGATGGCGGCCTGGTACCAGGCCTCGATGTTGCCAGGCAGGGTCAGGGTGCGCTGCGACGGGCCGGGCTTGGGCGCGATCACCTCCACGCGGGGCACCGCCGAGTCGTCCGTGCTCTTTTTCAGGTCCGCTGTGGCCCCGGACCGCGACCAGATGCCGTAGCCGGCCAGCCCGCCCGCGGCCACCAGGGCCAGCCCGGCCCAAAGCCAGCCCCGTCGCCCCGGCTTGGGATCAGGCTTGGCGTCCGCACCGGCCTTTGGCCCCGTTTCCGCGCCGGCGCCGGCGCCGGGCCTGGCCTCCGCCTTCGCGGCTGGCTTGGCTTCTGGCGCTCTTGGCGCGCTTACGACGTCCCCACTCATGCTGGCTGCTCCTGCCCTGCCTGCTGATCCCGCTTCCGCGAGTTTCGGTGCACGATGGCGAACACGTTGGGGATGAACAGCAGGGTCGTGAACGTGGCGACGATCAGGCCGCCGATCACCGCCCGGCCCAGTGGCGCGTTCGTCGTGTTGCTGAGGGACATCGGGATGAAGCCCACGATCATCGCCAGCGCCGTCATCAGCACCGGGCGGATGCGGCCCTCGCCTGCCTCCACGGCGGCCCGCGCGGCGTCGCCGTGCCCGTCCAGGCGGTCGCGGGCGAAGGCGACCACCAGGATGGTGTTGGCGGTCGCCGTCCCCATGCACATGATCGCGCCGGTCAGCGCCGGGACCGACAGGGTGGTGCCGGTCAGGAACAGCGCCCAGGTGATCCCGGCCAGCGCCGCGGGCAGGGCGGCGACGATGATGAACGGGTCGAGCCAGGACTGGAAGTTGACGACGATCACCAGGTAGATCAGCACGACCGACAGCCCCAGCCCGATCAGCAGCGACACGTAGGCCGACCGCATGGTCGGATACTGCCCGGCCAGCGTGACCGTCGCCCCCTTCGGGGCCTGCGGCTGCATGTCGGCGATGATCTTCCCGATCTCGGCGCTGACCGCGCCGAGGTCGCGGTTCTCGACGCTGGCGTAGATGTCTATGACGGGCTTGATGGCGTAATGGGAAACCAGGCCGGGCGACCCGACCTGGGACACCCGCGACAAGCCGCCCACGATCTGCGGCGCGCCGTTGCCGGGATTGCCGTCCCCCTTGTCCACAGTGATGGTCTGCAGGTCGTTGACGCTCGCCAGTTGGCTCTGCGGCGTTTGAACGTCCACCAGGTGGGAAACGCCGTTGCTGGTGTCCAGCCAGTACGTCGGGGACACCTGGCCGCTGCCCGACAGCACCGCCAGGGCGTTGTTGGCGATGTCCGCCTCCGTCAGCCCGGTGCCGCTGGCGAAGGTGCGGCTGGACGACAGCAGCAGCGTGGGCTGGCCCATGATCTGCTGGATGTGCACGTCAACGAGGCCGGGGACCTGTTTGATCCGGGCCGCCATCTGGGTGGCGAAGGCGTAGTTCGCGTTCAGGTCGGGGCCGCCGACCTGCACGTCGATTGGCGACGGCAGGCCGAAGTTCAGGATCTTCGCCGTGATGTCGCCGGCCAGGAAGCTGAACTGCGTGCCGGGGAACCGTTCCGCCAGCCCGGCGCGCAAGGTCTGGCGATATTGCACGACCGGCGACGCCGGGTTGTCGAGCGAGATGGTGACGTCGCAGTCCGTGCTGCCCACCGTGCCAGTGTTGCTATAGGCCTGGTTGATGCCGCTGACGGGCAGGCCGCAGTTCAGCAGCGTGTTCGTCACGTGGCCAGGCAGCAGCTTGCGTATCTCGGCGTCCACCAGCACCGAGACCTTGGACGTTTCCTCGATCCGCGTGCCGGCCGGGGTGCGGAGGTGCAGGTCCATTTCGCCTGACTTGATGCCGGGGAAAAAGTCCTGGCCCACGAACACCAGCAGCCCGAGTGACGCCAGCGCGGCGAGGAGATACGCGCCCACGAAGGTCCCGGGCCGCTCGCCAATCCGCTGCAGCAGGGTGCCGTAACCTCCGCGGAACCGCTCGAACCGCCGCTCGAACCCCTTTTGGAAGCGGGTGAACACGCCTGGGCGCTTCGACGTGTCCGGGTTGCGGGCGGCCTCCACTTGGGCGCGCAGCAGGTAGGCCGCGAGCGTCGGCGTCAGCGTCCGGGACAGGATGAACGAGGCCACCATGGCGAAGACGATGGCTTCCGCCAAGGGCAGGAACAGGTAGCCTGCGACGCCGCCCAGTTGGAACAGCGGCAGCCAGACGATGCAGATGCACAGCGTGGACACGAAGGTCGGCACCACGATCTGGTTCGCGGCCTCCACTATGGCGTCGTGCAGGCTCTTGCCGCTGCCCCCCTCCTCAAGATGCGCGTTGATGTTCTCGATCATCACGGTGGCGTCGTCCACCAGGATGCCGACCGCGAGCGCAAGGCCGCCCAGCGTCATGATGTTGATGGTCTGGCCCAGCACGGACAGGCAGATGATCGAGCTGAGGATGGACAGCGGGATGGAGGTGGCGACGATCAGGGTCGAGCGCCAACTGCCGACAAACAGCAGCACCGTCAGCCCGGCGAGCACGGCGGCGGTCAGCATCTCCTGCACCACGTCCAGGATGGATGTGATCACGAAGCCGGACTGGTCGTTCAACGGCGTGATGGTGACGCCCTGGGGCAGCGTCTTCTCGATCCCTGGCAGCAGCGCCTTGATGCCGCTGACGACGGACAGGGTGGAAGCGTCGCCGGTCTTGAGGATCTGAAGCAGGAGGGACTGCTGCCCCTTCACCAGGACGATGTTCTGCTGCGGCGGGCCGCCCGCGTGGACGTAGGCGACGTCGCGCAGGTAGATGACCGCGTTGCCGACCTGCTTGACCGGCAGGTTGTTGAACGTGTCCATCGCGGGCGGGGTCGAGTTCGTTTGGACCAGGTAGTCCACCGGCCCGATCTTCTGGTCCCCGGCCGGCAGCACGATGTTCTGGCTCGCCAGCGCGGCCCCCACGTCGGTCGCCGACAGCCCGTACTGCAGCAGCTTGTCGCGGTCGAGGTCCACCTGCACGTTGGCGGCGGTGCCGCCGTACGGCAGCGGGATCGCCGCCCCCGGAACCGACACCAACTGCGGCCGGATCAGGTTGCTGGCGAGGTTGTAGATGTCGGACGGGGACATGTTGTCCGCCGCGATCTGCAATGCCAGGACGGGGACGCTGGACGCGTCGAACACCAGGATGCCCGGCGGGGTCGTCCCCTTGGGCATCTGGTTGATGACCGTTTGCGAGGTCGCGGTGACCTGCGCCTGGGCGGCGGCGATGTCGGTGCCGGGCTGGAAGTAGATCTTGACGACGCCGCTGCCGTAGTAGGAGCTGCTCTCGATGTGCTCGATGTTGTTGACGGACGTGGTCAGCGACCGCTCGTAGTAGAACATGATCCGCCCGGACATGTCGGACGGCAGCAGCCCGCTGTAGGTCCAGATGGCCGCGATGATCGGGATCTTGATTGGCGGGAAGATGTCCGTCGGCGTCCGGAACACCGACATGGTGCCGAACAGCAGGATCAGGATCGCCAGCACGATGAAGGTCAGCGGCCGCCGCAGCGCGACCAGGACGATGGCGTTCACGGCCGGGCCGTCCGGGGCGGGCCGACTTGGGGCGGGCCTATCTGGGGCGGGACGGCGGACATGTGCGCCATCAGAACGCGGCCACCGTCCGCAGCCCGAACACGGCGGCGCTGCCGACCTTCTGCCCCGGCCGGTTCGGGTTGGGGATGCCGCCGCCGGGCGTGACGACATACTGCACGTCCGGCTGCACCTGCAGCCAGGGCAGCGCCTGCGCCTGGTAGCTC
>CAXTUO010000221.1:0-6477 GCA_964247175.1 uncultured Acetobacteraceae bacterium
TCGTGGTGCCGGGGATCGTGCTGGTGCGGCAGAAGCCCGGCTCGGCCAAGGGCGTGATGTTCATCACCGTCGAGGACGAAACGGGCGTGGCGAACCTGGTGCTTTGGCCGGACCGCTATGCCCGGCAGCGCCGCCTGGTGCTCACGGCCGGCATGATCGCCTGCTACGGCCGGGTGCAGCGCGAGGGCGAGGTGGTGCACGTGGTCGCCGACCGGCTGGAGGACCTGTCGGACCTGCTGCGAAGCCTGAGCGAACGGGACGGGGCTGGGTCAAACAGCCATGCGGCCGGTGGCGTCGATATCCCGAACGCCCGGCGCCCCGCCGGCATCAAGGTGCCGACCCGGGATTTCAGGTAGGGGGTGTGCTGCTGCGCGCCGACCGCCAGGTGAACCAGCACGGCAAGCGCGACCGGTCGCCGTCGGCCGATGCGGTCCGGGCCGCTGCTACCCGTAATTTGGCACGACTATGCGTCAGCGAAGGCTTCGCAGCCGGACCGCTAATGCTGCTTCAGCACTGACTCGGTGATGACATTGTCCTCCGCCAAAGGACGACTGGGCTTTATGTTCAGCGTCTGCAGCTTTCCGTGGTAGGCTTCCACGGCCTCTTCTGGGGAAACGTTGCCATCGGCGACCTCACGCATGAACCTGACGATGTCGAGCGGCGAGTCGGCCAAGTTGATCTTGCGGCCGAACAGCGCAAGGCGCGCGCCGTATTTCTCCGCCTGGTATAGAAGCTCGAACGTGTCGCGCGTGGTGCCGGCTCCGCCGCCCAGGACGCCTACGACCAGCGACGGATCGTAGGCGGCCAGCTCCTCCATCGCCGCCGGTCCGTTGAACGGGATTTTCAGGAACTGCGGGCGGTCCGCGCGCACCACGCCGGCGAGGGCACGCAGGATGTGGTCGTTGACGAACTTCGGCACGTCCGCCGGGTCAAGATTGGAGGGGGCGTTCGGATTGAACACCTCCAAGAAGTAGCGGAAGCCATTCTCCGCGGCTTCGTCGCGGAACTCAGCGAAGGCCTGAAGCGAGGCCATGTCCGCGTCCAGGTCGTTGTTGAACGTGACGGAATAAAGGCCGAGGTCGGTGCCGGTGATCGATGCTCCCAGCGTCGGGCGTATCGTGCCATGCATGACGCGCGAAAGCTTTGCCGTTCGAAAGTTGCGCGACGCGTGATGCGTGTAGTTGCCGCCGCGCAATCCGCCCCAGCAATCCGTCGCCTCGTTGGCGCGTATGGCAGGCTGGACGGCGCTGTCGCGGAACACGCCTTCATCGACCATCCGCTCCAGGTTGGATGCCGACATCAGCATGATGTCCACGATGTCCTGCTTCACGACCGCAGCGATCTGGTCGAGATAGGTGCGCAGGCGGCGTGGGCCCGCCACAGGTGAGCCGTCCCCGTTGCGCAAGGGCGCCGGCGTGGTGCAGCCCGAACCCATGTCGCCGTCCTTCGCATCGGCGATGATGAAATCGGATTTCGAGTAACGGCCGGAACGGATCCGGTCCAGCTTCTCATCAAGACGCTTCATCGATTCTGCTTTCCCGTTGTATTTCTCGGATGAATCCGCCGATCGGGCCCAGCAGCCGGATCACCAGATGGTGAAGCCGGCGTCGGCCACGACGACGGAGCCGGTCAGCAGGCTGGACGCCTCGCTGGCCAGGAACAGGATCACCGACGCGACCTCCTCTGGACGCCCGGCGCGCCCCATCGGCGTGTCGCGGAGCCATTGCTTGCCGATCTCCTGCCGAAGGTTAGGGCCGGACATCGCCGTGTCGATGTAGCCGGGGGCGACGGCGTTCACCCGCACGCCGCGCGCCGCCCACTCGCCGGCGAGCGACCGGGTGAGGTGGTGCACGCCCGCCTTGGCGGCGTTGTAGTGCGCCTGGCGCTGCGGCCGGTTGGAGATCAGGCCCGACATCGAGCCGACCGTCACGATTACGCCCTGGCCACGCCCCAGCATGTGCCGGCCGAAGCCGCGGCAGCACCAGAACACGCCGTTCAGGTCCACATCGACGACCTTGAGCCACGCCGCGTCGGGCATCTCCTCGCCCCCGGTGTCCGGCCAGGCGATGCCGGCGTTGGCGACCAGCACGTCGATGGCGCCATGCTTCTCGTTGAGGTCGTCCGCCAATCGCGTCACGTCGTCCGGACGGGTCACGTCCAGCAGCACGGCCTCCACCGCATGGCCCAGCCCAGCCATCTCGGCCCGTCCTGCTTCCAGCACCTCCGCCTGCACGTCGGAGATGATGACGCGCGCCCCGGCCTCGGCAAGCGCGTGCGCGGCGCACAGCCCGATGCCGCGCCCGCCGCCGGTGATGAAAGCCGTCTTGCCGTCCAGCCGATACTTCTCGGAATACATGTTGCGCTCCGGCCAAAAGGCGGAGGCGAGCCATCGCCCCCGCTGCTTCTCAGGGCTTCAAGTAGCCGCCTTTATGCATCGCCTGGTCAGTGCTCGCCTGCGCCGAGGCGAGGGCGGCATCGACGGTTTTCTGCCCGGAAATCGCGGCTGCGACCTCCTGGCCAACCCTGGTTCCGATCCCCTGGAACTCCGGGATCGCGACGAAGGAGATGCCGCGGTAGGGCACCGGCTGGACAGTGGCATGATCCATGTCCGCGGTCTGGATGGCGTCCAGCGTCAGCTTCGCGAACGGCGCGGCCTTCAGGTACTCGGGGTTCGCATAGGTGGACTCCCGCGTGCCCGGCGGCACGGCGCCCGCCCCCTCGGTCTTCGCAACGAGGTCGATGTAGTGCTTCGACGTCGCCCAATAAACGAACCGCTGCGCCTCCGCCTGCACCTTGGAGGACTTCGGGACCGCGAGCGCCCAGACCCAGAGGTAGTGGTTGCCCTTGTCAACCGTGCCATACGGCGCGTGCGCGTAGCCGAGCTTGCCCGCTACCTTGCTCTGCTTCGCGTCGTTGAGCGATCCCGCCGCGACCGTCGCATCGACCCACATCGCGCAATTGCCGTTGGCGAACAGCGCCAGCGTCTCGTTGTAGCCGTTCGACGACGCGCCCGGCGGGCCGTAGCTGCGAAGCAGGTCAACATACAAGCCAACCCCCTTTTTCCACGGCTCGGTGGTGAGCTGCGGCTTCCAGTCCGTGTCGAACCAGCGCCCGCCGTAGGAATTCACCACGGGGCCGACCTGGCCCGTGTTCTCGCCCCACCCGGGCTTGCCGCGCAGGCACACGCCATAGACGCCGTGCTCCGGGTCATTCAGCGTCTTGGCAAAGCCCTTGATTTGGTCCCAGGTGGGCTGGTCCGGCATGGCCAGCCCAGCCTTGTCGAACAGGTCCTTGCGATACATCGTCATCTGGCTCTCGCCGTAGAACGGCAGCGCATATTGATGGCCGTCGTAGGACAGGGCGTCCCGCACCGACTTCAGCACGTCGCCCATGTCGTAGTCGGCCGGCGGGTTGGCAAACGGCACAAGCCAGCCGCTCTTGCCCCACATCGGAGCCTCGAACAGGCCAATGGTCATGACATCGAACTGGCCGGCGTCCGTCGAGATGTCCACGGTCAGCCGCTGGCGCAACACGTTCTCCTCCAGCGTCACCCATCTCACGTGCAGGCCGGGGTTGTCCTTCTCGAACTCGGCCGAGAGCCTTTGCATGACGATCATGTCGTTGTTGTTCACGGTCCCGACCGTCACGGTGGTGTCCGCCCGCGCACCGGCGGCCACGCAGCTTGCCAGCGTCGCCGCCAAAGCCAGATTGAGCCGTCCTGTCCAAGCCATCTGTTTCCCCTTGTTCGTATTGTTTAATGTTCTCCGCCTGAGCTTCTCAGGCTACGTCACGCGGCGGGTTCGACCCGTCTCGGGACGATGTGGTTGGCCGAGCACCAGCAGGCACCCGGCCATGAACGTGTCGCCCAGCCCGAGCGTTGTCGCGGGCTGCGGCAGGTAAGGCGCCGCGCACGCGACGATGTTCCACGGCCCGCCCCGCGCCTCCTCCGGCGGCGGCTCGAACACGGCGGCCGGGTCGAGCGCCGCCGGCCGTGCCGGCCGGCCCTGGGCCGCCCGCGTGCTGGCGAGCAGGCAGCCCATCATCAGTGCCGTCCGCTCCTGGTCCGGGTCGCCGCGGGTGGCGGCAATGGCCCAGGCGTCCGCATGGATGCACAAGCGGTCAACGCCCAGCCGCTCGGCTGCCGCGACGATGCTGGCCGTTTCAGGGGCGCCGCCGGGCACCAGCGCGCGGTACTCGGATTGGCTGAACCCGATCGAGCTGAAAGCGCCATGCAGGCCGGCCAAGGTGCGGTCGCGCAGTTCGGGCGTGTCGAACCCGGCCATCTCCAGATGCACGACCGGCACGCCGGCCGCGCGCCAACGCAGCCCCAAGGGCCGCGCCCGCAAAACGGCCTGATCCAGGCCATCCTCGCCAACAGCGCTGAAGCCTGACAGCACGCCTGCTCCCGCACGGGGGGCCAGCGCCGTGCTGAGCGCCTCGAACTCCTGATCGTCCTCAAGCCCCGGGTCCGTGAAGCGAACGATGATGCGCGAGGAACGGGGCGCCACGGTGTCGCCGACTGGGCGGCCGGCGGTGAACTCGAAGATGTATATCTTGGGTCGCGGCACGCCGTGCGGCGCGATGTCCCGCGCGGGCGTCGGCTGGCCGTCCTTTGCCAGGCAGATGCCGCCATCGAGGCACGCCATCTGTTCGGCATCACGATGGCCCAGCGCCAGCAGCACCGGCGCCCCTAGCAGCGTCAGTACCCGGGCGGCATGTGGGCCGGTGCCTCCCATGGCCTTGCGGGGCGGCAGGACGCTGTCGAGCCAAGCTGGCCCAGCATCCCACCGCACGCGTATCTCGCCGCCAATGCCGGCGCCTGCCCGCTGCGCGAGCGTCTGACCGAGCGCCCTTGCCGCAGGCTCGGAGGAAGCGAGGAGGACGGTGACTGCGTCGTGCGCTGACAGTACGGCGTCCACGCAGGCGCCGAGCCCGCAGAATGTCCAGCGTCCGTGCGCACCGTATTCGCCAAGGTTTGCGATCAGGCTCCCATACTCGCCGTGCCAGGTGCCGCTTTGCATGCGCAGCACGTTAACGCCTAAACACGCTTCGTCAAGCGCATGAAAACTCATGAACGCGCATGATTTGGGATGGCGCGATGCGCGTCGGGGCTGGCACTATGCGGAAATGACCCTGTCCCGACCCGACCCGGCCAACGACACCGATGCCACCGCCCTGCCCGCGCTGCGGCAGAGCAGGCTGGCTGCGCTGGTGCGGGAACATGGGCAGATGACGGTGACGGAGCTGGTGGCGCGGCTCGGCGTGTCGCGCGACACGATCCGCCGGGACCTGCAGTTGCTGGAGCAGCGCGGGCTGTTGGTGCGCACCCATGGCGGCGCGATCCCGGGCGACAACCTGGTCATGCGCGAGGTCTCGTTGACCCAGCGCATGGATGCGAACGCTGATGCGAAAATCCGCATCGGCCGGGCCGCCAGCACGCTGATCCGCGACGGCGAGACCCTGATCATCAACGGCGGCTCGACGACATACTACTTCGCTGCGGAGCTGCAGGAGCGGCGGGAGCTGATGGTCGTCACCAACAACCTGCGCATCCCGCCGGTGCTGCCGGACTGCGCCATGCGGGCGGTGTATGTCTTGGGCGGCACCTACTGGAGCAGCCCGCAGGTCACGATCGGCGCGATCGGCTTTCCCTCAACGGCCCGCATCAGCGCCGACACCGCGGTCATCGGCGTCACCGGCATGTCCACCGACGGCTTCTCCATCGCCCGGCTCGAAGAAGCATCGCTGTCGTCGAGCATGGTCGAGGTCGCGCGGCGGACCATTGTCCTGGCCGACAGCAGCAAGTTCCAGGTCGCCGCTTTCGCACACGTGACCGGGTTTGCCGATGTGGAATACCTCGTGACCGACGCCGCGCCGCCACCCGAGATCGCGGCCGTGCTGGAACAGGCTGGCGTTCAGGTGCTTGTGGCCCCTTCCTAAGGCAGTCTCACGATCCAGGAACGGTCACACATGCAAATGGGCGGGTTGCCGACCAGCAGCCCGCCCCATTGCGGAAGCTATCCGGTCAGTTGCCGTGGATGTTGAAATACGACCCGCCGCTGCCGGCGATGCCGGGCGTGGCCGGGTTGGCGCCGTAAGAGGTCGTCAGGCGCCCACTCGCCAGGTCGGCGCTGCTGAACCCGGCGATGACCACCGTGGCGTTCGGCTTGCCCGCGCTGCTGAAGGTGAGAGCAAGGCCCTTGGCGCCGGCGGCGCCCTGGTTGTCCTGCGTCGCCAGCTTGAAGTTCGTCGCATCGACGCCGAACACCGTGATGTTGTCGCCGCCATGGAAGTTCACGACGGTCGAGTAGGCGTCCGACGCCAGGCCGCGGTCGTCCAGGAAGAACGTGTCGTTGCCGGTGCCCCCGGTCAGGAAGCTCGAACCGCCGGCGCCGTCCAGGACGTTGTTGCCGTTGGCCTTGCTCACGTCGATCGCGTCGTTCCCGCTGCCGGTGCGGATGAACACGTTGGGAACGG
>CAXTUO010000222.1:0-6454 GCA_964247175.1 uncultured Acetobacteraceae bacterium
TGGAGCATCACGTTGTCCGCGACCATGTCGGCCCCCACGCGGTCTGCGAGGTCGAGCAGGCGGCCGATGCGTCCGGGACGATAGCTGTCGTCGGCGTCGAGCAAGGCGATCCACTCGCCCCGTGCAGCATCCAGCCCCCGGTTGCGGGCGGCCGCCGGGCCGCCGTTCGCGGGCAGGCGCAGCAGCCGTATCCGGTGGTCCAGAGCGGCTTCCTGGGCGACGATCACCGGTGTCCGGTCGGTGGATGCGTCGTCCACGACGATGATCTCCAGTTCCGTCCCGCCCTGGAGGCGTGCCGAACCCAAGGCGAGACTTATGGTTCCTTCCACATTGAATGCTGGAATGACGATCGACACTCGCATGCTTCCGCTCCTTTAGGCTGCGTCCAAGTTTTCGGTCCGGTTCGCCGGAAAGGCTGTCTCCCGTCTGATTGCCGCGGGTGGCGGCGGTACGGCGATGAACGAGGGGGCATGCCGCAGGCGGCGGCGCAGCCAGCCGGTCAGGCGGCGCTCGAGGATACGCTGGCTCGCATGCGACACGGCGATCGCAGGCGGGAGCGTCACGGCGAGGAGGACCGTCTGTGACCAGATGCCGGCGGCCTGCGGGATCCCCGCGTGCAGCAGCGCGGTCTTCGCGCCGGACATGACGATCGGGTGCCACAGGTAGAAGCTGTAGCTGATGGTGCCGAGGTACTGGAGCGGGTTCCAGCGCAGGACGTGCCCGAGCGCACCGTGGCCGCGCGTGATCCCGGCGAAGCCGAGCGTCGCCGCCGCGAGCGCCACGAGCGCGAGGGGGAGCCTCGCGTCGGCTGACCAGACCAGCATGGTCGTCTGCGCGATGTGGTCGGGCAGGCTCAGTTCCTGCACCATGCGCCAGCAGGCCAGGAACAGCAGGACGAGCGGGATCGGGTGCCGTGCGATCCGGGCGGCGGCGCCTCCGTGCGGCCAGCCCCCGGCCACGGCGACGCCCGCGAGCAGCAAGGCGCCCCGCGGGTAGTGGATCGCGAACGCCATGGCGGCCGGGGCCGCGATCCAGCGAGGACGGGGCCCGAACCTGTGCCGCATGGCCCAGCAGGCGGCGCATGCGAGGTAGAACGCCATCTCGTAGCTGAGCGACCAAGCCGCCGGGTGGATGTTGTCGAGGGGGAGGATGCCCGGCAACGCCAGCATGTTGGCGGGCATCGCCCACGCCAGATGTGACGCCGGCATGCTTTCGAAGCCGCGCGTCCCGGTCGCCGTCCCTATGCCGGCGATCACGAGGATCGATGCCCAGAGCGTCGGATAGATCCGGACCATCCGGTCTCCGATGAACGTCGCCGGACCCTTCGACCGGTGCAGCGTGCCCGTGATCACGTAGCCACTGATGCAGAAGAAGAGTTCCACTCCGTATTCCGGCGTGCGTGCGATGAAGTTCCCGACCCCCGTCGCGAGCGCCGGGAACGTCCCCAAGCCGGAGTTGACGACGTGGAAGGCAAAGACGGAAAGGGCGAACAATCCCCGCGCCCCGTGGACGTTTGCGTTGAAACCGGCGTGCGTGCCCCGGGCTAGCGTTGCCGCATTGGTCCGTTCTACCAGCATCATGCGACTCCACGTCGTTCTTTGTCGATTAACTACACTCCATAGTTGTAAACAAGCGCTTCTGCCGGAGAACCCCGGTCGGCTTGGCTGGCACGGGTGGTGGATCGCGCGCTCCCCCGGCGTCTTGGCCGCGCTCGGCCCGTGGCACACGGCGGGCTTCCTGGTTCATGCCGGCGCCCTGGCAAGGCCATTCAGTTCTGATCACGCAGTACCGAGGGCCAGCATCTGCACCAGGCCCGGCGTCATGGCCCGCATCCTGTAGATCGGCGTGGAAGATTGGCTCATGCCCGCACTCCGGGCTGCGGCCCAGCCCGCCTCTAGCGCTTCTGCAGTTGCGGCAGCAGCCGTGGTGCCCGCGGCGAACCCGGACGCCCTGCCGCCGATGACGAGCGCGCAGTGGCTGCAATGGCAGGGCTAGCGACGGCGTGTGCAGGTCCATGGCGATGCGGCTGCACCATCAAGGCGTTCCCATCCGCCACATCGCCCGCGACTTGGCGCTGTCGCGCAACACGGTGCGGCACTGGGTGCGCGGCGAGCAGCCCGAGTTGCACCGGCCGCGGATGCACTCGCTCGACCCATGGCGGGCGGTGCTGGAACGGCGTTGGACGGAGGGCTGCCGCAACGGCGCCCAGCTCTGGCGGGAGCTGCGCGATGCCGGGTTCAAAGGCGGGATGCGCGTTGTCACCGAATGGGCCAGCCGGCAGCGACTGGCGGCGTCGGAGGGACAGCCCGGACCAGCAGCAGTCCGTGCGGTGCAACCTCCTCCTCGGCCTGCGGCATACCCGGCCCGGCGGGTCGCCCGGATGCTCACGGCTGACCTGACGGTGCTTGCGGCGCCGGACCGCGGCTATGTCGAGCGGCTGGTCGCGCTGTCGCCGATGCTGGCCACGGTGCGCGACCTCGCCCAGTGCTTTGGTGTTCTTGTACGTGCCCCTGCAGCGGATGCCCTCACCTCCTGGCTGGCTGATGCCGAGAACAGCGAGTTGCGCGGCTTCGCCGCTGGCCTGCGTCAGGACGAGCAAGCCGTGCGTGCAGCCCTGACGCTGTCCTGGAGCAGCGGCCAGGTCGAGGGACAGGTCAACCGCCTCAAATTGGTCAAACGCCAGGGCTATGGGCGAGCAAAGCTCGACCTGCTCAGGGCGCGCCTGGTCCATGCCGCATGATACCGACCTGCATCGAGGCTGCGGATGAGCCGAAGATTGACCCCGCTCTAACATTTTTCCCGGACCACTCAATGGGGGCTGGACAGGTCCGGATCTTGCTTCGTTCCACCGAAAGCACGGGCATCCCGAACATATGATCTCCGGATCCAGAGCCGGCGAGGCTTTCAGAAGAAAGTCTCGTTATATAGACTGCTTGGTATTCTGTAATGCCGACGCGCTTGTCAAACCCACACACATAGGTCCGAGTTGTGGCTTCCTACCCGAATCCCGACGGCTCATCGCCAAGCACCATCCCTTTCAGCCGAGAGCCCTTTTCGCAGCCTTGGTCCCGGGTGGCGAAGCTCTTGCTGGACCTGATCGGCGCCGTGAGCCTGCTCTTGGTCTTGTCGCCGGTGCTGACGGCGATTGCGGTCATGGTCAAGCTTGATGGCGGCCCAGTGTTTTACGCCCATCCGCGGGTGGGTGCGGGCAAGCGCCGGTTCCGCTGCTTCAAGTTCCGCTCAATGAAGCAGGACAGCGCCGCGATGTTGAAGCGCGTGCTCCAGACCGATGCGGTCGCCGCCTCCGAGTGGAACGCGACACGGAAGCTGCACCATGATCCACGCGTCACCCGGGTCGGTGCCTTTCTGCGGCAGACGAGCTTGGATGAGCTGCCCCAACTCTTCAACGTCCTGCGTCTCGAGATGAGCCTCGTGGGGCCGCGTCCGATCATGGACAGCGAGATCGAGCACTACGGAAGCGACATTGCTTGCTACTACGCGACCCGACCGGGCCTGACCGGTTTGTGGCAGATCAACGGGCGCAGCAGCACAACCTATCGGCGGCGGGTTCAGCTCGACATATGGTATGTCGAACATTGGACTCTGTGGCAGGACATCGTGATCCTGGCCAGGACCGTGCCTGCCGTCCTGAAGCGGACCGGTGCCGTATAGCATACGATCCGCTTGGGAAAGAAGAGTTGATGGAAGCGTCGCTTCCAGGACGGGACCAAAAACAGGGACTTGGCCTGTTCTGGCCCATGATCTTGTTCTTCCACCAAGAGTCAGCCCTTTCGGGACGCGATCTGGTTCGGATGCGCGCCGAACTGCTGCGCCAAATCGGCCAGCGTCTCCACAGCAGCCACCCTGGCCGCCATCAGGCAGAAACTCCATTCATCAAACCTATCCAGATCTCCTGTGCCGCCTCATCGCGCCGGCAGATCGGCAAACTCCTGTGGTTCGCAATGCGGCCCGGGAGGCGAATCTCCGGCCGGGAAAGCCGCCATGGAGCACACGCACAAAGCGCTGAGTCGCTTCAGCCAGCGCGGCAGCAGAAGCACGTCAGGACAGCAAGCTTGAACAATGTTTATTTGCCGAGTTATCTGTATCAACTTTCGCGTTATGCGTTAGTTCGCTTCAGGTTCGCCATGCGTGTTTTCCTCGCTGTCCCGCTTGCCGCCGCGCTCGGCACGGGAGCTCTGCTGACGGGGTGCACGCGCGAGCCGCCGAGCCATCCGGCCGCAAAGCCGATCATGCTCCAACCGCGTGCTGCGGCCCAGGTGCGGGCACGACCGGCGCCTGCGTTGCCGGCCCGGGCTTTGTCGGCAGATGAAAAGCAGCGCCTGTTCCAGGCCTTCACGGCATCGCAGAGCTTCAAGGACCAGACGGTGACGACGCAAGAAGCAACACCCTGAGCCGAATGCAACAGCCGAGCACCTTGGAGGGGATCGACGCGCGCCGGCCGTTCACCGCCCTGCTGCTGGAGGACGACCAGGAGCGCGCCGCGGCGGTATCGGCGCTACTGAACCGGCTCGCCGGACCGGAAGTGCGGGTCGTCCGCATGGGCGGTCGTTCGCCACGCTCCCGTCCTACACTGGAGCGCATTCTTATCCAGGCGGCGGGTCTGAACGGCAAGGAGCTCTCCGGAAACAACGCGCGCCTGATCGCCCGCGCCGTTGCCAAGCGGCAAGGGCAGGAGGAACGTGTCGTGCTGCTGATCAAGCAGGCGCATATGGTGCATCCCAAGATGCTGCATGCGCTGCAGGCGATGGCGCCGCATTTCACGCAGGATGGAGAGCCGACGCTGCAAGTCATCCTCGTGGGACATCCAGCGTTCCGGGCGCGGCTGGACGGGAAAGACGTGGCCTCGCTGCGGGAGGCGCTGGGCTTCCAGGCCAATCCGCCGACGCCACGCCCACAAACGGCCAGCCCGTTTGCCGAGCCCGACGTGGCGGCAAGGCAGCGCGTCGGGGAACACGACGCTTGCGGGGCGGAAGACTTGCCCGAGCGGGGCGGCGCGTCGGCGCCCATCCCGAACGCTGCGCGACCGCTGGAGGCAAGGGCTGGTGCCCCAGGTGAGCTGGACGTGCCCTCCGCAGCCGCGTTGCCGATAACTGCAAAGCCGGCTGATGGACGTGGCGGCGCAGGGCTGCGTGAGCCGATGCATGCACAACTCTCCGCACCGCGGTTGGAGCCGAGTGCGGCAGAGCCGTCCAAGGCGCCCGTGCGTGCGCTGCGGCGCGGGAGCATCCTGCTCCGCCTCATGCTGATACCTGCGGCTGTCGTGGGTATGGCCGGAGCAGCATACACGGGCCTGCACCGGCTGTTCTATCGGGACGTCCCAGCGCGGCCGGTCACGACCGTGGTGACCCCGGCCGCATCACAGGCAACACCGTCGCCATTTGCGCCTGCCCCGTCCATTCCCGTCTTGTCCACGCCGACGCCGTTACCGGAGGTGGGAGACAGAACCGCGCCTCCGGCCGCCCCGACCGTGCCTCCACCAACGGCGCCTTCAGCGCGGCTCCGCCAGGACTTCGACGCCTTCCTCGCCAACTCCGGCCGCAACGGCGCCACGCTTTCCGAGGCAGAGCGTGGCATCCTGTTCGGCGAGTATCTGGATTGGCGCTCGCAGGGCAACCACGCCGCCCCGACGCCCAGCGACGTGCGGAACGTGCGCGTCGTCATACACGCCCAAGCCGGGTCTGAAGCCGGGAAGGCGCTGTCCGCCCGCCTGCTTGCAAGCCTCGGCCCACGGTTCGGCATCGTCGAAGTGCGACGCGTTGCGGCAACGCCCGCCCAACCCAGCATCCGCTACTTCCATCCGGAGGACGAGCCTGCTGCCCGACTTGCCGCCTCTTGGCTGGCCGACACGGACCTGAACTGGACGCTGCAGGACTTCTCCGCGTTTCGGCCCCTTCCCTCACGGGGCACGATCGAAGTCTGGCTGCCCAGACAACCTTGATTCCGTTGTGGAAGCGGCCATGCCACCTCCTGCATCCCGACCCCTGCGTCGTACCCCTGATCACGCAACGTGCCCGCCGCCCACTGAAACCCGGCAAGAGCCAACATGACATGCAGGTCGGCGCAAAGGTCCTCCAAGCACCTGCCTGGTTGGTCAGCCATTCATGACATCCTGGACCCTGACCGCAAGCGCCTTCAACGCGATCGACTTGATCATGACCTGCATGCCCGGCTTCAAGCGGCCGCTGCCGACGACCATGACATCGGCATAGCCGGTGATGAACAGCACCTTGAGGTCCGGACGGTGCTGCCGTGCGGCGTCCGCGAGCTGCCGGCCGTTCATGCCCCCGAGCAGGCCGACGTCGGTCAGCAGGAGATCGATGCGTACTCCGGAGTCGGCGATGGCCAAGCTGGCCAAGCCGCTCTCGGTCTCCAGCACGGCATAGCCGAGGTCCGACAGGACATCGCGAACAACCATCCGCACGTCGGGCTCGTC
>CAXTUO010000223.1:0-6329 GCA_964247175.1 uncultured Acetobacteraceae bacterium
GGCGGTGGGAGGCCGGGCAGCGCCGCGCCGCCGGGCTGGTGCACCGTGCGGTGATGCGGGCGCGCGCCGTTTCCGCGGCCACGGGCGCGCTGCGCTTGGGCATGACCGCCGCCATGGTCGCGCTGGGCCTGGTGCTGGCGCTGAACGGGCTGACCAGCGGCGGCAGCATGGTGGCGGGCAACATGATCCTGGCCCGGCTGCTGCTGCCGTTCCAGCAGGTGGCGGCGACCCGGCGGGGCTGGACCGACGCGCTGGCCGCGTGGCGCCGGGTGCAGGCGGCGCTGGACGGCCCGGTGCCGTCCCGCTACGCCCACCCCATGCCGGCGCCCGCGCCGCGCCTGGTGGTGGAGCGGCTGGTTTACATGGTGCCGGGCGGCGACCGCCCGCTGCTGCGCGGGGTGTCGTTCACCGCGGAACCCGGCGAAAGCATCGGCATCATCGGCCCGTCCTCCGCCGGCAAATCGACGCTGGTGCGGTGCATGATGGGCATGGTCCCGCCCACGGCCGGCGGCGCCTTTCTCGACGGCACCAGCACCTATCTGTGGGAGCGCGAGGACTTTGCCCGCCACGTCGGCTACATGCCGCAGGGCCTGGCGCTGCTGGACGAGACGGTGGCGGACAACATCGCCCGGTTGGGGGCGCCGGACATGGCGGCGGTGCTGGCGGCGGCGAAGCGGGCCGGGGTGCACCGGGCAGTCGCCGCCTTGCCGCAGGGCTACGCCACGCGCATCGCCGGCGGCACGCTGTCCTCCGGGCAGCGGCAGCGGGTGGCCCTGGCCCGCGCCTTGTACGGCCGGCCCGGCCTGCTGGTGCTGGACGAGCCGAGCGCGTTCCTCGACGGTGCTGGGGAAGCGGACGTGCTCGCCCTGCTGGACCGGTTGCGGGCGGAGGGCACGACGGTGCTGCTGGTGTCGCACCGCCCGGCGCTGCTGGCCCGCGTGGACAAGCTGCTGGTGCTGACGGAAGGGGTGGTGTCGCAGTTCGGTCCACGGGCGGAGGTGCTGCAAAGCCTGTCCGCCCCGCGCGTGCGCCTGGTGCGCGCGGAACCGAAAGCGGTCGCGGGAGCGGCATCGTGACGGTGCGGGGCCGGATGCGCCGGACGCTCGCGGGCGGGCTGGGGTTGGCGATGTTCCTGACGCTGTTCCTGGACATCGCCATGCTGGTGGTGCCGATCTACGACATGCAGCTTTATGACCGGGTGCTGCAAAGCCGCAACATGGACACGCTGACCGTGCTTTCGGTCGCCTGCGTCGCCGGGCTCCTGGTGTATGCCGGGCTGGACTTCCTGCGCAGCGCCTGCCTGGTCGCCATCGGCGAGGCGATGGGCCGGCACCTGAACGGCGCGGTGCTGGGGGAGGGCGTGCGCCGCGCCGCCGCCGGGGACCGCCGCGCCGGGCCGGAGCTGGTGCGGGACCTGAACGAGCTGCAGGGCTTCCTCGCGTCCGGCGCCGTTTCGGTGCCGCTCGATGCGCTGTGCGCGCCGCTGTTCCTGGCCATCCTGTTCATGCTGCATCCGGCCTTCGGCTTCCTGGGCACGGCAGGGATCGCGGCGCTGGTTCTGGCGGGCCTGTTGGCGGAGTGGCTGGTGCGGCCGGCGCTGCTGGCTGCGCAGGAACGGCGGGTCGCGGCCGGGCAGGTGCTGGCGCGCAGCCTGGCCGAACCCGAGCTGGCCGAGGGCCTGGGCATGCTGCCCGCCATCGGGCGTCGTTGGGCGGCGCGGCATGGCCGGGCGCTCGCCGACCTGCAACGGGCGAACGGGCGGGCGCAGGCGGTGGCCGGGCTGTCCCGCTTCATGCGGCTTGTTCTGCAGGCCGGGGTGATGGGGCTGGGCTCCTTGCTGGTGCTGGCGGGCGCCACGACGCCGGGCAGCCTGATGGGCGCCAACCTGATGACGAACAAGATGCTGGGCCCGTTCGACCAACTGGTCGGCAGTTGGCGGCATTGGGCGCTGGCGCACGCCGCCTGGCGCCGCATCGACCGGCTGATGGCGGCGGAGGGCACTCCGGTCCTGTCCGCCCCGGCGACGGAGTCCTGGCCCGGCCTGCTGGTGGAGGACGCCGCGTTGCGGGCCGCGGATGGGCAGGTCCTGCTGCACGGCATCGGCCTGCGCATCCCGCCCGGCACGCTGGTGGCGGTCACCGGCCCGAACGGCGCGGGCAAGACCAGCCTGCTGCGCCTCTTGGCCGGGCTGGCGGCGCCGAGCGCCGGCGCCGTGCTGCTGGACGGCGTGCCGGTGCATGGCGGCGCGGGCGTCGGCTTCCTGCCGCAATCCGTCGGCCTGCTGGATGGCGGGGTGGGCGAGAACATCGGGCGGTTCCGGGAGCACGCCCTCCCAGCGGCCGTCGCCGCCGCGCGCCGGGCGGAGGTGCATGACCTGATCGGCCGCATGGCCCGGGGCTACGAGACCGCGCTGATCCGGAACGGCGCCGCCCTGTCCGGCGGCATGAAGCAGCGCGTCGGCCTGGCCCGTGCCCTGTGCGGCTCGCCCCGGCTGCTGGTGCTGGACGAGCCGGACGCGAGCCTCGACGCCGACGGCACCGCCGCCCTGCTGCGCGCGCTGCGGGCCTGCTGCGAGGAGGGCGCGATCGCCGTGGTCACCAGCCACCGCCCGGCGCTCCGGGACGCGGCGGACCGCATCGTGACGCTGCGGGACGGCACGATTGCTGACGCCTCGCCCCAAGCCGCCCCGCCCCAGCCCGCCCCGGCGCCGCGCATCCACCTCGCCACCGCCTGACCGGAGAGCAGCCGTCCATGGCCCAGAGTCTCGCCACGACCAACCTCCCCGCCATCGCCGATGCCCCTTGGCTGGCCGAGGCGGAAGCGTCGCTGCCGCAAGGCTCGCTGCGCCGCATCGCCATTACCAGCCTGCTGACGGTCCTGGTCGGCTTCGGCGGCCTGACGGCCTGGGCCGCGCTGGCGCGCGTGGAAAGCGCGGTGCCGGCCGGCGGGATGTTCGTTTCGGGCGGCAAGCGCAAGACCATCTCCCTGGTGGACAGCGGCATCCTGAAGACGCTGACCGTGCAGGAAGGCGACCGGGTGGCGGCCGGCCAGGTGCTGCTGCGGCTCGACGACGTGCAGCCGCGGGCCGCGATGGCCCAGGCCCATGTGCAGTACTGGTCCGCCGTGGCCCGCGCCGCGCGCTTGACGGCGGAAGCGGCGGACCAGCGGGTGCTGCCGGTTTCCGCCGCGCTGCAGGAGGCGGCGAAGGCCGACCCCGCGGTCGCGGCGGCCGTTGCGGCGGAAGCCTACCAGTTCCAAAGCCGCTGGGGCGCGCTCGACGCCAACACCCGGGTGGAGGAGCGCAAGATCGCCCAGCAGGAAGCGCAGATCACCGCGTTGCGGGCGGGGATCGCCTCGGCCGGCCTTCGCATGGGCTTGGTGCGCGAGGAGCTGCGGGGCGTCGATTTCCTGATGGCGCGGGGGCTTTCGACCAAGCCGCGCCAGCTTGAGCTGCAGCGCAACGAGGAGGAGCTGCGCGGGGCCATCGGCCAGTTCGCCGGGCAGTACCACGAGGCGGAGGAGATGATCGCGCAGATCCGGTCGGGGCTTGTCAACACGGCCGAAGCGCGTCGGGCCGACATTTCCCGCGAGCGGTCGGAAACCCAGGCCGCGGAGGCGGACGCCGAGCAGCGGCTCCTCGCCGCCCGGGACCTGCTGCAGAAGCGCGAGATCCTGGCGCCGGAGGCCGGCACGGTGACGGACTTCAAGTACTTCACCCCGGGCAGCAGCATCGTGGCGGGCCAGCCGGTGATGGATCTGGTGCCAAACACCCAGCATATGCTGCTGGAGGGCACGGTGGCGCCGTATGAGGTGGAGCACCTTGCGGTGGGCCAGCGCGTCAACGTGCGGCTCACGGCCTACAAGGCGCGCCGCGTGCCGGTCATCACCGGCCGCCTCACCTATGTCGGCGCGGACCGCCAGATGGACGCGAACAACATGCCGGTGTTCATGGTGCGCGCGGAGATCGACCCCGGCGCGCTGCGCGACAAGCCCGGCGTCGTGCTGCTGCCGGGCATGCCGGCCGACATCCTGATCGTGAACGGCGCCCGCTCCGTGCTCGACTTCCTGATCAGCCCGATCACCGACAGCATCAGCCACGCGATGAAAGAGGAGTAGGTTCACTCCGTTGCCGCCTCGGCCGCGTATGGCGCGGCCTCTCTGGTCCCAGCAGCTCAGGCGTTTCCCCCTGCGCCAAGGCGTTCGCGAAGGCCTTGCCGTCCTACTCGCACCAGTGACGGGCGGGCTGCCGCGGCGCCGCGCGCCGAGACGCTGCGCGGCGTCGGCCTGATCGGGGCGACGCGGTCAGCTTTGGGACGCCTGCACCGGGACCTCCATGGCGCCGGTTGGATAGCCGGTGCCCTGGCCCCGCAGGAACACGCCCTCGGCCGTTTGCGCGATGCCGATGTGGCCGGAGAAGCCGGGGCCGAAGGACGCGGCCACGATGTCGGGCGTGAAATGCACCTGGTCCACGGCGGTTCCGCCGTTGAACAGGGTCATGGTGTGGCTGGCGTCGTCAAAGCTGTAGGCGTCGGCGGTGATGCCTTCCAGCGTCACATCTTGCGTGCCGTAGGAATAGGGCTGGCCTGCCACGCTCTCGTCGGCGCGGATGTCGATCTGGCCCGCGAACGCCATGGGCCGGTCGATCTGCAGGTGGCCCATGCGGATGTCGATGGTTTCCCCGGCGCCGACGCTGCCGCCCAGCTCAAGCGTGCCGGCCTGCGCCGCCCCGTAGTACTCCACGTCGCCGTTGGTCATGAAGATCGTGCCGCTGCCAGCCAGCGGCGCATGCACCGCGACGCCCCCGCCCTCGATGGTGGAGTTCGCGGCGTTGAAGGATGACGCGTCCGCGCCGTTGACGGTGAGGGTGGACCCGTCCTTCACGTCGAACGCGGCGTCCAGGGTGGCGGACCCGTCCAGCGCGACCGTCAGGGTGTCCGGCGCGGTCAGCGGGCCGTGGCCGTAGGGGGACGGGGCGCGCACCATGTTGGCGTAGTTGCCGATGTCGAGGCTGCCGATGCTGCTGTGGCCGAAAACCCGGACGGTGCCGTATTCCGGCGGCGACTGGTCCGTCGCGTAGGGCTGCTGCGGCAGGTCGGCGGGCATGGTCAGTTGGCCGACCGACGAGTTATGCAGGTCGAGCGCCGGCTGGGACCCGGCGTCGGGGCCGCCCAGCACCACCGTCGCCGCGACATCCCCATGCCGCACGACGACCTCGCCACCATTGATGACCGCGGTGGCCCCGGTGCCCGGCACGTCGCGCGGGTTCCAATGCCGAGCCGCCCCAAACCGGCCGTACCCGCCGAACCAAGTGGATGTCGCCATGTTGACTCCCCTACGTTTATTGGTGAAATTGGTTATTTATGTATTATAGCGTAAGCAATGTCGCTGTAAACTAGTTGTGTAAATTTCTTTAAAGAAGAGCCACAGAAGTCTTGTGATTGGCTAAACTGGTAATCCTGAATATTGTCAAAAGTGCGGCAGATGACTTCCCGCGATGTCATGGACTGGCCTTAATTCCAAGCAAGAGCGAGACCGGCACCCTGTCTTCTGATCCCGGGCAGACTGGTCCCACGCCGGTAGGGATCCGGCGTGTGACCCCGGTTGCTTGGAAAAAGGAATGTGCGGCGGGAAGCGTCGCTGCCGCTCGACGGGGCCGATGCCAGGCCCGGTCAGCTGCGCCCGTTACCCACGCGACGTCCATCCGCCAGGCGCAGGGCGTCGCGCGCCGTTTCCGCCTCGGCGCGCTTGGCTTGCTGTTCCAGCAGCGCGACCACGGTCTGCAAGCTGCCCTTGGTGTGGTGGTCGGCCTCCCGCGCGAGCGCCTCGGCCGCCACGTTGGCCGATGGCCGGCCGGCGATGCTGTCGAGCACCGCATCCAGCGCGCCCGCCGTGCGTTCCAGGCGCTCGACCACTTGGCGCACGCGCTGTTCCAGCCCACCCTGTCCGGCCGGAACGGCGGGGTCCGGGCGGCACCCGTCGAGGATGGCGTGCATCCCACCGGAGGCCAGTCCCTCGTCGGAGGCGCGGTCATTTGTGGGCTGCGGCATTGGACGCGCTCCAGTCCGAGTGCCGGACCCAAGCTCGCTACAACAGATCGGCACAGACTGCCGTACGAAATCGTACGATTTTGAGGTGTTCACCTAGGAGTGCGGCATCAGCCAATCGAAGCGGCGCTGGACGATGCCGTAGCACCCGCAGGACGCGGCTTCCAGGCCGGAACGGTCGAGCACCCGCACCCAACCCTTGTCATGCCGCACCAGGCCGGCGCGCTGCAGCGCGCCGATGGCCAGCGTCACGCCGGGCCGCCGCACGCCGAGCATGATGGACAT
>CAXTUO010000224.1:0-6328 GCA_964247175.1 uncultured Acetobacteraceae bacterium
CGTTTGAGCCGCTTCCAGAGTTCCATACAAACTGGTGCGCAATGGCCGGCGTCCTGTCAAACCGGCGTGGACCCGGCACCTCTTGTGGAGACGAAACTAGGCGCTCGTCAGAGGTCGGCTTGAACGGCATGGGGGCGGTGTCTTGAAGTTTGTCTTGCCGTCGATCCTCGCTTTGCTTTTGGCGTGCTCAGGCGGCGCGCGTGGCGCAGACGGGCCGGCCGCACCTGCCGATGTCGTCGAGGATGCCGGGCGCTTGGCCGTGACGATTGGCGGCAAGGACTACGCGCTCGATGCGCTGGTTGTGCGCTTGCCGGGCGAAGGCAAGTTGCCGGTCGCCTTGATCACGCACGGCAGCAGCGTCGGCGATGGGCGGCGCGCCACGATGGATTGGCTGCGGGAATGGGCGCACGATTTCGCCCATCGCGGCTGGCTCGCGGTTGCTGTCATGCGCCGCGGCTATGGCGGGTCGGAAGGCGAGGTGGCCGACAACTCAGGCACCTGCGCCATGCCGGACGTGGGGCGCTACCTTGACGCCCACCCCGACGACCTGGAAGCGGCGCTGCGCAGCATCGCGCACAGGCCGGATGCAGACATGGGGCGGGTGCTGGCCATCGGCGACTCTGCCGGCGGCGCGGCCGTCATGGCGCTTGCGGCGCGTCCATCGGTGACGTTGGCCGCGGCAGTGAACGTGTCGGGTGGCCTTGGCCGTCCCCTGGGGCCGTTCCATCCTGACCCGGCCTGCGCCCTTTACGAGTCCGACCTGGTGTGGAACTTTGCCCGTTTCGGTGCCACGGCGCGCATGCCGACGCTTTGGCTGTATGCAGAGAACGACAGCTGGTTCCGGCCCGGGCTGGTCAGCCGGATGCGCGCCGCGTTCACCGGCACGGGCGGCCGGGCCGATCTGGCCATGCTGCCGCCGTTCCGTGACGACGGGCACGCGCTGTTCTACAAGCCAGGCGGAAGGCGCCTGTTGCTGCCCGAGTTGGACCGCTTTCTGCGATCAAGCGGGCTGCCGACCTGGGACGACGCCGCGTTCGCGCCCTTGATCGCCCGCTTGTCGCCCGGCGGCGCCCAGGAAGTCCAAAACTACCTCCGGCTGGGTACCGCCGAGAAGGCGCTGGCCCTCGCCCCCGGTGGTCGCCCCTACTGGTGGGAGGGCGAGCGAGCTGCCGCAGACGCGCGGAACCGCGTGCTCGCCTTCTGCAAGGAGAAAGCCGGGGCGGACTGCACGCTCACGGCCGAGAACTTCCGCCTTCTAGCCCAAGCGCCCCCTTAGCCTGCCGCCTTGCGCCCGCGTGTTGCCAACCCAGCACCCCCGGAGGCAGTCTGGCGCCCGACATCGGAAGGGAACCGCAGATGAACGGCGCCGAAAGCCTCGTGCACACCTTGCTGGCTTGCGGGGTCGATACCTGCTTCTCCAACCCCGGCACCAGCGAGATGCATTTCGTGGCCGCGCTTGACCGCATCCCCGGCATGCGCTGCGTGCTCGGCCTGTTCGAGGGCGTGGTGACGGGCGCCGCCGACGGCTATGCCCGCATGGCCGACCGCCCGGCGGCGACGCTGCTGCATTGCGGACCCGGACTCGCCAACGGCCTGGCCAACCTGCACAACGCCCGGCGCGCCCGCTCCCCCATCGTGAACCTGGTCGGCGATCAGGCGACCTATCACCGTCCGCTCGACGCGCCGCTGACCGCGGATACCGAGGGCTGGGCGCGTCCCGTGTCCGCCTGGACCCGCACGGCGACGCGCGCCATGACGGTCGGCAGCGACTGCGCTTCCGCCGTGCAGGCCGCCCGCAGCGCGCCCGGCGGCATCGCCACGCTGATCCTGCCCAGCGACACCTGCTGGGACGAGGGCGGCGTCGTGGGCCAGCCGCTGCCGGTGCCGGCCGCGCCCCGGGCGTCGCCCGATGCGGTGGGAGCCGCCGTGCGCGCCTTGCGGTCCGGGGAGCCGACCCTGCTGCTGCTGGGCGGCGCCGCGCTGCGGGCGGAGGCGCTGGACATCGCGGGCGGCATCGGCGCCGCCACCGGCGCCCGCATGATGGCGCAGACCAGCAATTCCCGGATCGCCCGCGGCGCCGGGCGCACGCCGATCAGCCGGGTGCCGTATCCCGTGGACCAGGCCGTGGCCGCGCTGTCCGGGTTCCGGCGCTTGATCCTGGTGGGGGCGGCGGCGCCGGTCGGGTTCTTCGCTTATCCGAACAAGCCGGGCTTCATGGCGCCGCCCGACTGCGAGGTTCTCGTGCTGGCCCGGCCCGAGCAGGACGCGCTGGACGCCCTCGCCCGCGTGGCGGAGGGCCTCGGCGCCGCCCCCGTCGCGCATCGCCCTGCCGGGCCACGGCCTGCGCCTGCCCGCGGCGCGGTCACGTCGGAAGCGGTGGCGCAGACCCTGGCCGCGCTGCTGCCCGAGGACGCGGTGGTCGTGGACGAGAGCATAACGGTCGGCCGCGCCTTTTACCCCGGCACGCAGGACGCGGCCCCGCATGACTGGCTGCAGCTCACCGGCGGCGCCATCGGCGGGGGCATCCCGATGGCCACCGGGGCGGCGGTCGGTGCGCCGGGCCGCCGGGTGGTGGGGCTGCAGGCGGACGGCTCGGCGATGTACACGCTGCAAGGCCTGTGGACGCAGGCGCGGGAGCGGCTGGACGTGACCACGGTGATCCTGTCCAACCGCAAGTACGCGATCCTGCTGGGCGAGTACCAGGGCGTAGGCGCCAACCCCGGGCGCACCGCGCTCGACATGATGGACCTCGGCAACCCCGACCTGGATTGGGTGCGGCTCGCGGCCGGCATGGGCGTGGAGGGAGGGCGCGCCGACACGATGGAGGCGTTCGCCGACCTGTTCACCCAGGCCAACGCCCGGCCCGGCCCGTTCGTGATCGAGTTGGTGGCCTGACGCGGCCCCCCGACCCAGAGCCGAGCCGCCGGCGATCAGTTCGAGGAGGGGACTGCGGGATCGCTCTTGGTCGGCGACGGGTCGCCGTTGGCAGCACCGGTGGCCGGCGTGTGGCTGTAGTCCAGGTAGGCCAGGCGCACCGCCCGGAACGGGTTGCCCGTCACCAGGGTGGCGACGATCACCGCGATCACCGCGGAGGCGATGATCGCCTGGGCCGTCGGGTTGAAGCGGGTGGCGTTGTTCTTGGGGAGGGTGGAGGGCTTCATGGCCATGGCGGTGCTCGCTTGCAGGTGGAGGGACCTGTATAGGGCTGGCAACGGATAGGGCAAATAAAACTTGACTTGCCAAGCCTGCGCCGCTAAATGCCCGCCCTCACTCGGAACGCGGGAGATTGCCGGCTGCCGTCAGGGCCGCCGGCCATCGGCATGACCGCGATCCTCCGCATCAGGAGGCCCAGCCATGGCTAAGAAGATCGTCGGCTACATCAAGTTGCAGATTCCGGCCGGGAAAGCCAACCCGTCCCCGCCCGTCGGCCCGGCGCTTGGCCAGCGCGGCCTGAACATCATGGCGTTCTGCAAGGAGTTCAACGCCGCGACGCAGGGCATGGAGCCGGGGACGCCGACCCCAGTGGTCATCACGGCCTTTGCCGACCGCACCTTCACCTTTGTCACCAAGACCCCGCCCAATACTTATTTCCTGAAAAAGGCGGCGGGGATCACCAAGGGGACGACGACGCCGGGCAAGGGCGCCGCCGTCGGCCGGGTTACGACCTCGCAACTGCGGGAGATTGCGGAAACCAAGATGAAGGACATGAACGCGAACGAGGTCGAGGCTGCGATGCGGATGCTGGCCGGCAGCGCGCGGTCGATGGGCCTCAGCGTGGTGGAGGGCTGACGATGGCAGACAGCAAGCGCCTCAAGGCGGGCTACGAAACGTTCGACCGAGCCAAGTCCTACACGTTGGACGAAGCGATCCGGCTCGCCAAAGCCAACGCCCGGGCCAAGTTCGACGAGACGATCGAGTTCAGCATGAACCTCGGCATCGACCCGCGCCATGCCGATCAGATGGTGCGCGGCCTGCTGAGCCTGCCGAACGGCACCGGCAAGACGCTGCGGGTCGCGGTGTTCGCCCGCGGCGCCAAGGCGGAAGAGGCGCTGGCCGCCGGCGCCGACGTGGTGGGCGCCGATGACTTGGCGGAGAAGGTGCAAGGGGGCGAGTTCGGTTTCGACCGCTGCATCGCGACACCGGACATGATGGCGCTGGTCGGCCGGCTCGGCAAGATCCTGGGGCCGCGTGGCCTGATGCCGAACCCCAAGCTCGGCACAGTGACGATGGACGTGCGTGGCGCCGTGACGGCGGCCAAGTCCGGCCAGGTGGAGTTCCGGGCGGAGAAGGCCGGCATCGTCCATGCCGGGATCGGCAAGGCGAGCTTCGAGGAAGGCAAGCTGGTCGAGAACATCCGCGCCTTTGTTGATGCCATCCAGAAGGCGAAGCCCGCCGGGGCCAAGGGCACCTACGTGCAGAAGGCGTCGGTCAGCTCCACCATGGGGCCAGGCGTGCGCGTCGATGTGGCCAGCCTGGCGGCTTAGGCGGTTGTAAGAATTCGCCGGCCTTGGCCGCAAACGCTTTGCGTTTCGGCGGGGCCGGTGGCTAGGGGCAGCGCGAGCTGTCCCGAACCTGTCCGAGACTGCACGTCGTCCCATCAGGGACAGTAAAGGGCCGAGGCCCGCGCGCAGGAGACGGGGAAGCCGAGAGATGATCCGGGATGGGCACGCCCGTCCCGGTCGATTGGCGGTTCCGGCTGCAAGGGTTCACGGCGCGCTGGCACGCACGGGGTCCCGGACAGGGTGGTGGCATGGCCGGCCGGTCATGCCAGGGAACCCGTTCCGACGCGGTCCAAACGCGCCGGAGCCAACAGGAGTTCAGTACGTGGACCGTACCGAGAAGCGGGAGTTCGTAGCCTCGCTCGGCCAGGTGTTCGCGGAAACGTCGATGATCGTGGTCACCCAGAGCAAGGGCCTGACCGTGGCCGAGGTGTCCGATCTGCGGCGCAAGATGCGGGCGTCGGGATCGACCTACAAGGTCGCGAAGAATCGACTGGCCGTGCTCGCCCTGGAGGGCAGCCGGTTCGACGGCATCAAGCCCATGCTGAAAGGCCCGACCGCGCTTGCGTGGTCGCAGGACCCGGTGGCCGTGGCGAAGACCGCCGTCGATTACGCCAAGGCCAACGAGAAGTTCGTGGTGATCGGCGGCGCGCTTGGCGCCCAGATGCTCGACGCGGACGGGATCAAGGCGCTGGCGGACCTGCCGTCGCTCGATGCGTTGCGCGCGAGGCTGGTGGGGATGATCCAAACCCCCGCCACCCGGATCGCCGGCGTGCTCGCGGCGCCGGCCGGGCAGCTTGCCCGGGTCTTGGGGGCTTATGCCAGGAAGGACGAGGCGGACGCGGCCTGATCCCATCCGGGACCGCCCGCGCGAACCCAAAGCTGATGTGAACGCAAGACCCGGCATCGGGCTTGCATGGAACCGCCCAAGGGCTAGATAAGGAAGGTACGATATGGCTGATATGGCAAGACTGGTGGACGAGCTGTCGGCACTCACGGTGCTTGAAGCGGCTGAGCTGTCCAAGATGCTGGAAGAGAAGTGGGGCGTGTCCGCCGCGGCGCCTGCCGCCGCAGCCGCGCCGTCCGGCCCGGCCGCTGTTGCCGCCCCGGTTGAGGAGCAGACGGAGTTCACCGTCATGTTGGCGAAGATCGGCGACAAGAAGATCAACGTCATCAAGGAGGTCCGGACGATCACGGGCCTCGGGCTGAAGGAGGCCAAGGACTTGGTCGAAGGCGCGCCGAAGCCGGTCAAGGAAGGCGTGAACAAGGACGAGGCCGAGAAGCTGAAGAAGCAGTTGGAAGAGCAGGGCGCTTCTGTCGAAATCAAGTAACCAAGCCGGGCCGGCGCCGTCATCCGTGACGGACGCAAGCCATTGAGCCGGAAAGCGGGTGGAGGCCGGGGTCGGTTTCCGCCCGCTCAGCTATTGCCGCATGTCGGGCGTCCTGCCTTTCCGGGAACGACATGCCAGGCCGAGTGACGGAGTCCGGTGCGTGTGACGCCACCATCGGACGTGCAAAACAATTGGTCAAGGACGGGCGATGAACGCGATCACCAAATCGTTCACGGGACAGAAGCGGATACGCAAGAGCTTCGGGCGCATCCCCGAGGTGGCGCCGATGCCGAACCTGATCGACGTGCAGCGCGCCTCCTATGAGGCGTTCCTCCAGATGAACGTGGTGCCGGACAGCCGGACGCCGACGGGCCTGCAGGAAGTGTTCAAGTCGGTGTTCCCGATCGACGACTTCGCCGGGCGCGGCCGCCTGGAGTTCGTGCACTACGAGCTGGAAGAGCCGAAGTACGACGTCGAGGAGTGCATCCAGCGCGGCAT
>CAXTUO010000225.1:0-6315 GCA_964247175.1 uncultured Acetobacteraceae bacterium
GCCAGCCGCCGGCGACCTCTGCCAGCTCCACGCCACGGCCGGCATAGTGCGATTGCAGGGCGCGCAGCACCGCCTCCGCTTCCGCGGGCGGCGGCAGCAGGCGCGCGACGGCGGCGGTGCTGACCGGCTCGGCGCTGGCGAACACCAGCGCCTCGACCAGGCGGGCCGCCGCGTCCACGCCCTCCGTCATGCCCCCTCTTTCATGCACCAGCCCGCAGCAGGATGGGGCCGAACTGCTGGTCCTGCCGGATGTCGGCCAAGCCGCCCCGCGCCAGTTCCAGCCCGGCCAGGAAAGCGCTGGCCAGCGCCGCGCGGTGCTGCAAGGGGGTGGCGGCCTGCGTCGGCAAGGCGTGTTCCAGCGCGGTCCAGCCGGGCCGACCGCCCAGCAGCGCCTCCAGCCGCGCCAGCGCGTCCTGCACGCTCCACAGCGTCAGGCGACGCGGCCGGTACCGCTGCCGCGCCCCCGCCCGGCGCATTGCGGCCAGGTAGCCACGCATCAGGCCGGGCAGGTCGGCCGCCAAGCGGGACCGGTCGAACGCCCGCAACTGTTCCGGCATCCCGCGGGCGAACACGTCATGGCCGAGTTGCGGCCGCGCCGCGAGCCAGGCCGCGCCGGCGCGGATGGCTTGCAGTTCGCGCAGCCGGCCCGCGAGCACATCGGCGGCCACCCCGGCCTCCGCCGCCTCGTCCGTGCCCGGCGGCAGCAGCAGGCGGGACTTCAGCCAGGTCAGCCACGCCGCCATCACCAGCCAATCCGCCGCCAGCTCCAGCCGCACGCCTTCCACCAAGGCGAGGAACTGCTCCACCAGCGACAGGATCGAGATGCGGGCCAGATCCACCCTTTGCCGCCGGGCGAGGTCGAGCAACAGGTCCAGCGGCCCTTCGAAGCCGTCAAGCTGCAGGAGCGGACCCGGCTCCGCATCCGGCCGGGCAAGCTCAGGCCCAAGGTCAGGCATCATGGAACGCCAGCCGGTAGATGAGGTCAAAGGCCCAGGGCAGGCCGGTGTTCAAGGCGCGGCCCACCGGGTCGAAGCGGATGCCGAACTCCGCCAGCAGCCGGGGCAGCAGGAACACCAGCAGCAGGACGATCACCAGGCCCGCCCGCTCCAGCCGCGCCCAGGCAAAGGCGAGCCGCTCCGGCAAGATGCCCACCATGATGCGCCCCCCGTCCAACGGCGGGATCGGCAGGAGGTTGAACAGGCCGAGCACCAGGTTGGCCAGGACAAAGGTTTGCAGCATCGTGTCCGCGACATCGCCCGCAGTCTCCGGCAGCAGCGCGACCCCATGCGTCAGCAAGGCGGCGAGCCACGCGAGGAAGAAGTTCGCGAGCGGGCCGGCCACCGCCACCAGCGCCATGCCGCGGCGCGGGTTGGCGAAGCGCCAGGCGGACACCGGCACCGGCTTGGCCCAGCCGAACATGAACACCACGCGCCCAATCGTCAGCAATTGGCTGATCAGCAGGAAGCCCGGCAGCAGCAGCGTGCCGACCCGGTCCACGTGCCGCAGCGGGTTGAGCGACAACCGCCCCATGCTCCGCGCCGTGTCGTCGCCGAGGGCGAGGGCGGCGTAGCCATGCGCGGCCTCGTGCAGGGTGATCGCCAGGATCACCGGGATGGCGGCGATGACGATGGACAGCAGCAGGTCGGTCACGCCCCCGCCCCCTCCGCCAGCAGCGCGTCCCGTTCAGCCGCCAGCGCGTCGCCGTCCAGCGTTTGCCGGGCAGCGTCGGCCATGCTCCGCGCCGACGCCAGCCGCGCCAGCGCCGCGTCCGACAGGTCCGGGGTGTTCGCCAGCACGTCGGCGGTGTCCGGCAGCACCCCGCTGCAATGCATGGCGATGTCGCAGCCGGCCGCGACGGCACGGGCGGCGCGCTCCCCCGGCGTGCCGGACAGGGCGTTCATGGCGAGGTCGTCGGACACGAGAACTCCTCCGAAGCCGATCCGGCCGCGGATGGCGTGCCGGATCACGACCGC
The DNA here is from genome assembly GCA_964247175.1 of uncultured Acetobacteraceae bacterium. Classification (GTDB taxonomy): domain Bacteria; phylum Pseudomonadota; class Alphaproteobacteria; order Acetobacterales; family Acetobacteraceae; genus CAHJXG01. The sequence goes on from CAXTUO010000225.1 coordinate 1,974, forward strand.
CGACAACGTGGCCGGCCAGTCGGGGTCAAGCCCTTCATATAGGAGGTGCGCCGTCATCATCCATGGCAGCCCGGCGCAGGCGGCGAACGGGCGCAGGTCGTCCGCCAGATCCTGGTCCGCGCTCACCCGCGGCAGGTCAAGATGGCTATCGACGGTGGCCCGGCCATGCCCCGGCGCGTGCTTCGCCACCGGCTGCACCCCGGCCGCCAGCAGCCCGTCCGCCACCGCCTGGCCCATCCGGGCTACAGCGTCCGGGTCGTGCGAATACGCGCGGTCGCCTACCACCTCGTGCGCGCCGGGCACCCGCAGGTCGAGCGTCGGGGCGCACGCCACGTCCAGCCCGGCGCCGGCGCAGTCCAGCCCGATCAGCGCGCCGCTCAGCCAGGCGGCGCGCAGGCCGGCGCCCTCCTCGCGCCCGAACACGGTGCCGAGCCGGGCGGCCGAGGGGTGCGCGCGCCAGTGCGGCGGACGCAGCCGGGCGACCCGACCGCCTTCCTGGTCGATGGCAAGCACCGCGTGCGGCGGCAGCACGTTTCGCAGCGAGTCCGTGAGCGCCAGGAGCTGCCCGGGATCGCTGACGTTGCGGGCGAACAGGATGACGCCGGCGGGCCGGTGCCGGCGCAGCAACGCGGCCTCCGCCGGGTCGAGCACCGGCCCGGCGATGCCGACGATGGCCGCCCTCATGCCGGTTTCCCGTCAGGAGCCGACGATGGAACAAGCCCCGCCCTTGGCGCGCACCCGGGCGCAGAAGGCGGTCGCGTCGGCAATGTCCGCGAAGCCGCCGGTCCGCACGCGCCATACTGCGCGCCCATCGCGGTCCGCACGCTGGACAACCGGTTGGCGGTCGCCGAGCAGGTCCGGCATGCGCTTGGCGAGCCGCTGCCATTCCGTTTGCGCCGCTCCCTCGCTGTCCAGGGCGCCCAACTGCACCAGCATGCCAAGGGTTGCCGGCGGGGCCTGGCGAGCGGCCGGCGCTGGCCCTGGAACAGGCGGCTGGAGCACGGCGACTGCGGGCGGAGCGGTCGGCAGCGCCGGCAGCACAGGTGGCGCCGCGGCGGCAGGCGGCGGCACGGCCGACTGGGGCGGCATCTGCGCCCGCAACGCCTGCGCCGCCGGGGTTTCGGCGGGCGGGGCCATGGCCTGCACCTTGGAGCCATGGCCGCCCATCACCTGCTCATCGGCCCCGGCGATCTGCAACCCGCCGGGGTTCTCCGGCTTGACCCGCACCGGGCGGCTGTCGGCCTCGATCACCGGAACGACCGTCGCATGGCGCCCGGACAGCGCCCAGCCGGCCACGCCGGCCAGCAACAGCCCGCCCAGCCCCGCCGCGGCGGACAGCAAGACCTTCGTGCCGCGGTCCATCCCGGGACGGCGCGGCTGGTAATACGAGCGGACCGGAGCCGAGCCGCGCCCGGCGGCAGGGATGTGCAGGTCATCGGACACGGTTCAGCGCATCTCCTCCACAGGTTCCACCCCGAGCACCGCCAAGCCGGAACGAAGCACGGTTGCCGTCGCCGCCACCAGGGCCAGCCGGGCCACCGTCTCGGCCGGCCGGTCCGCTTGCAGGAACCTCAAGGTTGCATCGTCCCGCCCGCGGTTCCACAGCATATGAAAGTCGCCTGCCAAGTCATAGAGAAAAAACGCGATTCGGTGAGGTTCCTGTGCCAAAGCCGCGCTTTCCACCGTGCGGGGCCAGGAGGCAAGCCGGCGAATCAGCGCCGACTCCGCTTCTTGCAAGCTGTCCAGCGGCGCCGCGGCCAGCGCGTCCGGAGTCACGGCAGACGCGCCGTAGGCTTCGCCCGCGGCCCGCAGCACCGACCGGCAACGGGCGTGGGCGTACTGCACGTAGAACACGGGGTTCTCCCGCGTCTGCGCCACCACGGCGTCAAGGTCGAAGTCCATCTGTGCGTCGGACTTGCGCGTCAGCATGGTGAAGCGCACCGCGTCCCGCCCGACCTCATCGAGGAGGTCGGCCAGCGTCACGTAGGTGCCGGCGCGCTTGGACATGCGGACCGGCTCGCCGCCGCGCAGCACCCGCACGATCTGGCACAGCACGATCTCCAGCCGCGCCGGGCGGTTGCCGGCCACGGCCCGGGTCGCCGCCTTCATCCGCGACACGTAGCCGCCGTGGTCCGCCCCCCACACGTCGATCATCAGCTCCGCGCCGCGCCTGATCTTGTCGGCGTGGTAGGCGATGTCGTTGGCGAAATAGGTGTTGGAGCCGTCCGACTTGCGCAGCGGACGGTCCACGTCGTCGCCGAATTGGGTGGCGCGGAACAGGGTCTGCTCCCGCGGCTCCCAATCCTCCGGCGTTTTGCCTTTCGGCGGCTCCAGCGTGCCTTGGTAGATCAGGCCTTGCCCGCGCAACTGCTCGATCACCCGGTCCGGCGCCCCCGCCTCCACCAGCGCGCGCTCCGAGGTGAACACGTCGAACGTGACGCCCAACTGCTGGAGGTCCGCCCGGATCGACGCCATCATCGCGGCGACCGCGAAGGCGCGCACCCGGTCGAACCACAGCGCGGGGTCGGCCACGGTGCCGCCGGGTCCGGCCAGCGCGTCGCCGTGCTCGGCCCGCAGCGCCTCGCCGACGGGCAGGAGGTAGTCGCCCCGGTATTGCAGGCCGCCCGGCACCGCGGCGGCGAACTGCTCCTCCGTCATCGCCGTGCCGACCGCCTGGAGGTAGCGCCAATAGGCCGCCCAGGCGAGCGCCGCCACCTGCGCCCCGGCGTCGTTGATGTAGTACTCCTTCGTCACCGCGAATCCGGCCTTGGCCAGGAGGTTCGCCAGCGCATCGCCCACCACGGCGCCCCGGCAATGGCCGATGTGCATGGGACCCGTGGGGTTGGCCGACACGTACTCGACGTTCACCCGCATTCCCTGCCCGGCATCGCCCGACCCGAACGCCTCGCCTTCCCGCAGGATGGCCGGCAGCGTCGCGCGCAGGCGGTCCGCGCGCAGGTGCAGGTTCACGAAGCCCGGCCCGGCCGGCTCCGCCCGCAGCACGTCCAAGCCCTCCGCGAGCGCCGCCGCGAGCGCCTGCGCGATCCGGGCCGGCGGCATCCGAGCGGCCTTGGCGCTCACCATCGCGGCGTTGGTCGCCATGTCGCCGCGGGCGGCCTCCCGCGCCGGGGTGACTTCCACCCGGGCGGCCACGTCGTCCGGCAGGTCCGGCACGACCTGGCGAAGCGCTGCCACCACGTCGGAGCGCACGCGGGCGAAGATGTTCTCCGGCACGATGTTTTCTGGCAAACCGTTATTTGGCAAAGCGGGGGTCCTGTCAGCCGATGGTGAAAGGGTCGGTCAGGCGGCGGTGCTCGTCCAAGGCGAACCGGTCCGTCATCCCCGCAATATAGTCCGCAACCGTCAGCGCCGCACGCGGCCCGTCCGCGTCCCCGGCGCGCGCGCGCCAGCCGTCCGGCAGCATGCTGGTGTCCCCATGCAGCAGGGTGAACAGGGCTTCCGTTACCCGGCGGGCCTTGTTGCTCATGCGGTTCACCCGCCAATGGCGGTACATGTGGGCGTACAGGAACTCCTTGACCGCCCGGTTCGCCTCCGCCATCGCCGGGCTGAACGCGATCACCGGCTTCTTCGCGTGGCGGATCGCGGCGGCGTCCGCGGGATCGAGGGCCGTGATGCGCCGCCGGCTTTCCGTGGTCAGGTCCGTGACGAAGCTGTTGATCACCCGGCGGATCGTCTCATGCCGCAGCCGCGCTGGCGGCACGTCGAGGGAGGAGCGCCGGGCCAGCGCCAGCGACGCGCCGACAACCGGCAGGTGCGCGATGTCGTCCGGCCCGAACAGCCCGGCGCGCATCCCGTCGTCCAGGTCGTGGCTGTGATACGCGATGTCGTCCGCCATCGCAGCCACCTGCGCCTCGCCCCCCGCCTGGCTGTGCAAGTCGAGCGGATGGCGCGCGTTGTACTCGGCGATATAAGGCGGTGGGTGGCGCAGCGGGCCATTGTGCTTGGCCAGGCCTTCCAGCGTTTCCCAAGTCAGGTTCAATCCGTCGAACGCGGCGTAGCGGTCTTCCAGCTTGGTTACGATGCGCAGGCTCTGCGCGTTGTGGTCGAAGCCGCCATAGGGCTTCATGCGGGTGTTCAGCCCCTCCTCTCCGGCATGGCCGAACGGCGGGTGGCCCAGGTCGTGCGCCAAGGCCAGCGCTTCCGTCAGGTCCTCGTCCAGGCCAAGCTCCCGGGCGACCGAGCGGGCAATCTGCGCGACCTCGATGCTGTGGGTCAGCCGGGTGCGGAAGTAGTCGCCCTCGTGGTTGACGAAGACCTGGGTCTTGTACTGCAGCTTGCGGAAGGCGGCGCTGTGGATCACCCGGTCGCGGTCCCGCTGCCA
>CAXTUO010000226.1:0-6286 GCA_964247175.1 uncultured Acetobacteraceae bacterium
CTCCTCGTAGTAGCCGTAGCTCGTCACCACGCCGTTGCTTTCGGAGGGCGCGATGGTGGCGATCTCGTTCACCAGGCCGAAGGTCGTGGAGGCGATCGGGATCTTGCCTTTCATCCCCGCCGCCGCCCATTGCCGGTAGAACGCGGTGTGGTTGGAGCCGACCAGCGCCGACAGCACCACGGACGGCCCGGCCTGCTGGATCTTGCTGATGGTCGCCGCGAACTCCGTCACGTCGAGCGGAAAGAACTCGGTCGCCTGCACCGTGCCGCCGCCGTCGCGCACGTACTTGCCCATCCACTTGGCGGTGATCTGGCCGTAGTTGTAGTCGGCCGCGATGATGTACGCCTTCTTGCCCCAGGTTTCCAAGGCATAGGGCACCAACTTGTTGACCGTCTGCGCCGGGGTGGTGCCGGTGCAGAAGCAGTCACGGTCGCACACCCCGCCCTCGTACAGCACATTGTAGAAATACAGCGTCGCATAGCGGTCGAACACCGGGCGGATCGCTTCCCGCGACGCCGAGGTGATGCCGCCGTGCACCACCGCCACCTTGTCCTTCAGTGCGAGTTGCTGGGCGTATTGCGAGTAAAGCTGGATGGTGGACTGGGTGTCGTAGTTGACCAGCTCGACCTGACGCCCCAACAGGCCGCCGGCGGCGTTCGCCTCATCCACCGCGAGCCGGATGGCCGCATGCATCGCCTGGCCGGAGGAGCCGATGGGGCCGGACAGGTCGAGCAGGCTGCCGACCTTGATCGGGTCGGCACCCAGCGCGTGCCGGGCCACCAGCGGCGCCGCGAGCGCACCTCCCGCGAGCGTGGCGGCCGACTGCAGCAGGCCTCGTCGCGAAGGGCGGAATGGGGGCATGTTCTACTCCAGGATAGCGGCGGATAACGGCGGAGCACCAAGCAAATCCCAGGCCACCGGGTATGACGGCGCCGGTTTCACTGGGACGAAGCCTGACCGGTCTTGTCTTGTGGCGCAACACGGCAACCCTGTTTGCTGCCGCTCCCCAAGCAATTGTTTCAATTGCCGATTCTGCAAGAAACCCCACAGGCCGTCATGTTGCCCAATGGGTGGCCTGCCGACGGAAAAGCCGATTGCGCGGACATTGGTCCTCGGTCTTAACTGCCCGTGCCGGCGACGGTGCGAGGAGCGAAGCCATGCCGGACACGCACATAGCCTCCAGACCTGGGCGCTACCTATGACCGGCACTGGCTGGTGGCGCTTGAAAGGATCGTCACGGCGAAGGCGGTGGCCGACGATGTGGGCCTCCGCCCACTTCGCATCGAGTGCGTGGCCAACCCGCCCAGCAAGCACAGCCACCCGGCACGGCGCGGGTCGGTCCGGGTTGGGATAATCAACAAGAAAACCGGAGGAACGCCCGATGCCGGCGCAAGCCTACTGCTCGCAAGAGTTGCATGGCCCTTTCGAGACCGTCGGCCTCGGGGATTTCCACCTGAAAGCCGGCGGGCGGCTGGGCGGTGCCCGCCTGCCCTACGCCACCCATGGCCGGCTCTCGACGGCCAAGGACAATGCGATCCTGGTCACCGCCTGCTCCAAGACCAGCAAGGTCATGGAGCAGGTCTATGTCGGCCCAGGCCGCACAGGCGATGCTGCCCGGCAGCGAACTCCGCGTGGTGAACACCAACCGCAGCCTGTTCCGCATCGAGCCGGAGCATCACGAGCAGGTGGACAGCATCCTCAAGGACCTATTGGCTGCCTGGAGTCCAAAACCACGGAAGCAGCATGAGCCAGGCCACCGACTCCCAAACAACCCCGGCGGCGCCGCGCCTGCTGCATGTCGAGGCATCGCCGCGCGGCGGGCGCTCCGCCTCGCGGCAGGTCGCCCATGCGTTCCTGGACGCGTGGAAGAAGCGCCACCCCGGCGGTGCCATCGACGTGCTGAATGTTTGGACGACCGAGCTGCCGGCCTTTGACGGGGAAGCGCTCGACGCCAAGTACGCCGGCCTTGAAGGGCGCGAGCACAGCGCCGGGCAGGCCCGCATCTGGCAGGAGATCAACGTGCTGGCGGACCGCTTCCGCCGGGCGGATGTCGTGCTGCTCAGCGTGCCGATGTGGAACTTCGGCATCCCTTACCGCCTGAAGCACCTGATCGACGCGGTTTCGCAGAAGGACGTGCTGTTCACTTTCGACGCACAGGGCCTGCGCGGCCTGCTTGGCGGGCGCCGCGCGGTGGTGGTCAACGCCCGCGGCGTCGGCCTCGGCCCCGACTTCCCGCGGGAGGAACTGGACTACCAGCAGCGCTACATGACCGCGTGGCTGCAGATGATCGGCATTCGCGACATCAGCCACATCGAGGTCGAGAAAACGCTGATGGGCGCCGAACTCGACCAAGCCGGGCGGGCTGCGGCCTGTGCGCAGGCCACGCAGCTTGCGGCCACGCTCTAGCGACCGCCCCATCCGATATCGTTGAAAGCTGCCTCGCGCGGCCAAGCACAAGACACAGAACACAAGACACTGGGGAAACAGCAATGAGCACCACGGCCTCCACGCAGCCGCGCCGGCGCGGCCTGCAAGCGCTGGCACCTATGTTCGTCAGCCTGTTCGAACGCTACATGCCCGACCCCTTCGTGCTGGCAATCGGGTTGACCGCCGTCACCGCCGTGCTGGCCTTGCTGATCGCGCCCAAGGGTTCGCCGGCCACCATCGTCACGACCTGGTATAACGGCATCTTCGCCATCCTCGGCTTCGCCTTCCAGATGATCCTGATCCTGGCGACCGGGCACGCGCTGGCGCATGCCCCGGTCGTGGCGCGGCTGCTGCGTCGGCTCGTGGGCCTGGCGCGCAACGCCAACCAGGCGGTCGCGCTCACCTTCCTGGTCGCCGCCGCGGCGTCCCTGCTGAACTGGGGCTTCGGCTTGGTGGTCGGCGCCATCCTGGCACGCGAGGCGGCGCGTCAGGTCCGGGTGGACTTCGGCTGGCTGGTCGCCGCCGCCTACTCGGGCTTCGTGGTGTGGGCGAGCGGCATCTCCTCCTCCATCGCGCTCACCCAGGCGACCCACGGCAACGCGCTGAACATCGTGGAGAAGCTGACCGGCCAGATGCTGCCGCTGTCCGACACGGTGTTCGCGACGTTCAACTGGCTGCCGACCCTGCTGATCGTGCTGCTGATGCCGGTCGTGTTTATCGCCATCCGCCCGGCCGATGCCGACGTGGTTCCCTTCGTGCCGGAAGCGGAGGCGCCGCCGCCGCCGCCGGACCTGTCGAACTCCATCGCCCGGCGCATGGACCGCTCGCCGGTCGGCAGCCTGTTCCTGCTGGCGGCCGGGCTGGCCGCAATGGGGGTGCTGTGGGCGCAGGGGACGCTCGCCTTGGACGTGAACATGGTCATCCTGGTGTTCCTGATCGGCGGCATCGCGCTGCACGGCACGCCCGTCGCCTATGGCGAGGCGATGCGGAACGCCGCCAAGCAGACCGGCGGCATGATGCTGCAATACCCGTTCTACGGCGGCATCATGGGCATCATGTCGGGCACCGGCCTGGCCGACGCGATCTCCAAGGCCTTTGTGGCCGTGTCGAGCGCCCACACCCTGCCGTTCTGGAGCTACGTCTGCTCGTTGATCATCACCTTCTTCGTGCCGAGCGGCGGCGGGCATTGGGCGGTGCAGGGACCGTTCGTCGTGCCGGCCGCGGTGGCGCTGCACGCCTCGATGGCCGGGTCCACCATGGCGGTGGCGATGGGCGAGCAGGTCGCCAACATGCTGCAGCCGTTCTGGGCGCTGCCGGTTGTCGCCATGGCCGGCATCGGCATCCAGCGCGTGATGGGCTACACGGTTGTCACTTTCGTGGTCACCGGCCTCATCTACGCGCTGGCCTTGCTGCTTCTGGCCTGAGCGGCGCCCGAAGGACCATCTCAGGGGATCATCCACGGGAACACGTATTGCTGCAGCACGACGAGGGCGCCGAGCACCAGGGTCAGCACGATGCTGTGCTTGAAGGTGCGGGCGAACACGATGCCCTCCTGACCCTTGAGATCGGTCACGGACACGCCGGTGGCGATGTTCTGCGGCGAGATCATCTTGCCCATCACGCCGCCCGAGGAGTTGGTGGCGGCGATCAGCACCGGGTTCAGCCCGAGCTGGTTGGCCGCCACGACCTGCAGGTTGCCGAACAGCGCGTTGCCCGAGGTGTCGCTCCCTGACAGGAACACCGCCACCCAACCCAGGAACGGCGACAGCAGCGGGAACAGGATGCCGACGGAGGCGACGCCCAGGCCCAGCGTGTAGTTCAGCCCGGAATAGTTCATCAGGTAGGCGAGGCCCACGATCAGCGCGACGGTGAAGATGGCGATGCGGCTCTGCCGCCAGGTCTGGCCGACGCACGCGGCGAAGCGGCCCGGGCCGACGCCGACCAGGGCCGCGGTGATGACCGCGGAAAGCAGGATGGCGGTGCCGGTCGCCAGCGGCTGGAAGGTCCAGACCGCGGCGTAGGGCTTGTCGTTGTAGAGCGTGATCAGCACCTGGTTGTGCAGGCCGGGCCAGGGGATCGCCTGCTGGCCGATGGCGAACACCTTGAAGTGGGTCCAGGCGATCACGACCACGGAAACCACGATCCACGGCACCCAGCCCTGCCATGCCGGCACGGTCGCGGCGGGACGCGCTTGCACCACCTCGGCACCCACGCCGCGAGTGGCCAAAGCGGGCGCGCGCATCGTGAACTCAGGCGAGGCAGTCGGCGACCAGACCTGCAGGAAGGCCAGCGTCGCGATCAGCGCGATCAGTGAGGACAGCACGTCGGTCAGCGCGTAGTCGAGGTAGTTGGACGACACGAACTGCCCGAACGCGAAGCTGCCGCCGGCCACCAGCAGCACCGGCCACAGCGCGCGCACCGACCGCATGCCGCCGTAGATCGCCATGACGTAGAACGGCAGCAGCATCGCCAGGAACGGCAACTGCCGCCCGATCATCGCGCCCAGCGTGACGGCCGGCAGCCCCGTCACCTGGCCCAGCACGGTGACGGGCGCGCCGAGCGCGCCGAAGGCCACCGGGGCGGTGTTGAAGATCAGCGTGAAGGTCAGCGCTTCCAACGGCGGGAACCCGACCAGGATCAGCAGCGCGCTGGTGATGGCGACCGGCGTGCCGAAGCCGGAGATGCCCTCCAGCAGGCAGCCGAAGCAGAAGCCGATCACCACCAGCACCACCCGGCGGTCGTTGGGCAGGTGCTCCACCACCCAGTCGCGGAAGGCGTCGAAGCGGCCGGACACGACGGCGATGTTGTAAAGCAGCAGCGCGTTGAACACGATCCACATCACCGGCCACAGCGCGAACACCGCTCCGGCCGCGACGCTGTTGAGCGCGAGGCCGGCCGGCAGGTCCCACACCAGCACGGCGATCAGCAAGCCCGCGATCAGCCCGCCCAGTGACGCTTGCCACGCCGGGCGGCGCAGCACGCCCAGCATCACCAGCACGGTTGCAATGGGCAGTGCCGCGACCACGAACGACAGGAACAGGCTGCCCCCCACAGGGGTCAGCAATTGATGGAACACGGCATCCTCCGGATTTTCTTATTCAGGCAACATCGTCTCGGCACGCTGGCAAACGGCGCAGCATAACGCAATGCCCGGTGTGGGCTCAACCAGGGGTCGATACCGTCAGCCGACGCCTTCATCCACCGCGAGCACCGCGTGCACCAGGGCCAAATGGCTCAAGGCCTGTGGCATGTTGCCCAGCATGGCACCACGGTCCGGGTCCATCTGCTCACCCAGCAGGCCAAGGTTGCCGGAGGTGGCCGCGAGCAGCGCATCCATCTGCTGCTCGGCGATAGCAGCCGCCAACGTGGCCCGCCGCGGCAGGCTTGCCGTGCGGAGCCGCTTCGCCGCCCAGCGAAAGATGACCTTCGGTTCGATCGTCAGGCCGCTCCAGCCTTTCAGATACAGCTTGTAGGTGTTCGAATGCATCTGCGGGTGGAACGCGCCGACGTCCCCGTAGAAGCCTGCGCCTTGGGGACGCATGTGCGACATCAGCACGTCTTCCGCATACATCGCGAACGACACCGACTTGATCCGTTGCAGCACGGGCAGCACGCCGCGCGCCGTGGCCGGCATCCAGCAACCGTTTAATCAGACCCATGGCCGCCTCATGCCCGTGCCGTGACGGCACAGGGTAGTCCCGACCTTTCCGGGCGGCAATGCGCATCCGTGGCCGCTGCGCGCGAGCTCGTCAAAGGCGGGCGGAGATGCAGACCGGCAGCGTCTCGTAGCCCTTGACGAAGCTCGAATAAACCCGGCGCGGCTCGCCCACCACCTCGATGGCGGCGAAGCGCGCGAGGA
>CAXTUO010000227.1:0-6267 GCA_964247175.1 uncultured Acetobacteraceae bacterium
CCTTGCGTGGATGCGAGGGCCTCAAGGAAAGGCGCATAGAGACGGCGAGCTATCTCGCCCTCGCTCGGGTCCTTCATCGCGAGCCTCAGCTCCTCGACGATTTGAATCAGAACGCTCGACGCCCCGTTATCGGCCAGATCCCCGAGGCCGAAGGAGTGCGGCGCGAACTGCCGGTCGATGAAGCCGACGAAGACCGGGCAACCGTTGCGGATGCCGCGGCCCACGGTTTGCCAGAGCGGAGTCAGCAGGTCCCACGCGAACTGGGACTTGTAATGCGGGGGGAGGCCCGAGTAGCTGCTTCTCCGGTCGAGTCCCTCCCGCACGATCCTGGATGCTGCGTGGCGCAGGCGGCGCATCCGCGCGGGCACCGTCTCGTCGTCCGCGTCCCGCGACAGGCCCAGGTCATGCCGCTCGACCGCGAAGCGGTTGAGACGCCCGATAACCGCCGACATGTCGTCCGACCGCGGGTGCGGGCGGTGCAGGAAGTAGATGGACGAGATCGCCGCGCGGCCTGCTTCGTTCAGGATGTTGTGCCCGCGCGACACCACCTGGAGCGGCGCCACCAGCACGGAACGCTCCCCCATGGAGCCGAACCGCTCGACTAGCGAGCGCGGCAGGGGGGCAGCGAGCCTCGGCCCGATCCGCCCGCCGTCGTCGCCGTCGCCACCTCGGTCGCGCACGAGGCAGCGCACGCTCCAGTTCCTCCCGAGCGTCTCCGAGAGGGCGTCGGCCACCACCGCGGCATCCGCGTAGGAGTTCGTGACGAACAGCGCCCGGTGCCTGTCGGCGAGGTCGCCCTTTCCCCACGCGCGGGCGGCGGAGGCCCAGTGCTCCTCGAGCTGGTTGAAGTCGCCTCGCCGCGTGGCCATCGCCTGCGCCATCCACTTCAGGCTCTTGCGGCGGTTCGACTCGTCGAGGCCCGAGGCGCGCGCCTGCACGCCGCGCTCGTCCGGGCACGGCACGAGCCTGAAGATTGAGCGCCCAATGGCGTCCGTCTCCGAGGCGGGCTGCACCAGCACACCCTTGATGGGCACCTGCACGTCGAACACCGGGGAAGCCACGGACTCCCTCCGCCCCCCAATCGTCCTTCTGATCCGGCCACCGGCCCAACTGGTCCCCGAAAGCATCAGGACGTGGGGCCCGGCCTGTCCCTCCGGTGCGAGCAGGTCGTGCAGGTGCGTGACGAGATGCCGCCCGACACCCAGATGGTTCATGAGCGTCAGCTTTCCGCCCTTGCCCCCATCGCCCTCGGGGAAGTCGTAGGATAGCCCGAACACGGTCCCGGCGGGGTTGGCGGGGAGCAACGTGCGGTAGTGGCGGATCAGGTTGTTGGCACGGCTCAGCAACTGGGTATCGTCGATGCCGAAATCGGCCGCCACGGCTGGCTGTGTACGAGCAAGCCAGCTATAGTGCTGGAGTACCAGGTCGGTGACGACCGCGAGCAGGATGGCCGCCGCGTTCGCACGTCCGTCCAGGACGCGCTTCCTGTACTTGGACGGCATCCCCTCCCGCGCACGGGCGTCAAACACGCCAAGGGGGCCGTCGAGCGAAGCCTCAATTAGAGACAGCGCGTCGTCGTAGTAGTCCTCGAGCGCGACCTTCGCGGCCACGGCCCGCAAGGTGTCGGTCGCGGCCTTGAACCCCGGATCGGTCGGGTCGTCGGCTCCGGCTTCGTCGTCCTGCCGTCCCTCGGCAGCGAGCCTCGACGAACGGGACAGAGCGGCGGCTGCACGCGTGACGTTCAGGAACCCCTCCTCGCGCTCGACCACCAAGTCGTCGCCGTCCGCGACGACGCCGCGGGACCAGAGGTCGTAGAGGATGCTGCCCGCCGTGAACGGCACCTCCGAGACGGTCCCGACCAGGTGCGCCCGCTCGTTCTGGAGAATCGAGTAGATGGTTCCGATGAGGCCAAAAAATTCGTGGAAGCGCTTCTGCCACCGGGTGTTCACCTCGTGCCGGAACTGGGCGCCGCTGTGCACACGCAGGGCTTCCGAGGAGCGCACCGCGATGGACGGTGCGTAGACCGTCCGCTCGTCCCCCATGAGCGTTTCCTGCGGGGCGAAGAACCCGTCGAGCGTCTTTTGAAAGCCGTCCACCTCGTCGATTAGCACGACGTCGAAAGCGAACTGGAGCAGTTCCGGCATCGTCATCAGATCTTCCGAAACCCAAGGATCCGGGGTCATGTGCACGAAGGCCGCAGGCGTCATCACCACGACCTGGGCGTCCACCGCGGACCTCTGCTGGATTTGCGCAGGGCATCGCGCCCAGAGGGGGCAGGACCGCTTCGCGGCGTCCGAAAGCTCGTCGTCCTCGTCGTTGCTTCCCGTCCCCCCATCAAGCGGCTGGAGGCGGTGGCAAGGTTTCTCGCGGAAGCCGGGAAACCACGCATCGCCCCGCCTGCCTCTGACGACCTTTGGCTCCCGCTGCGACCCGTCGAGGGGGCAGGCCACGCCGAAGTTGGAGGTCAGGTCCCCGGCCGACGTCACCAGGCCTCCGCCCTCGGCTAGGGATTGTTGCCAGTGGATGGAGCTGAGATGGCTCTCCCGGTTGTATGGGCTGGACAGGACCGTCGCCGTCACGCCGTGCCCTTGCAGCCGTGCCACCATGGCCGCTGCCTGTATGGTATCGGTGGCGAACACGGCGACGCGGCGACTCCCGCCCCCCTTTGTGAGGGCGAACAGGATGCCCCAGGTCAGGCTGCTCTTGCCCGACGAGAGCATGCCGACGAGGTGGGTGGCGCCGTCCAACACGAGGGACTCGTCCCGCCAGAGACGCCCGTCGGGATCGTGGACCTCGATTCTGCGGAGGCGGCCAGCCAGCCGCAACGGCTCCAGGCTCGACGGCCAGTCGCGTCGAGCTTCTGTCCGATCGACCTCCTCGGCGACCTTGACCATGTCGCGCTTGGCGAGGACAACGGGGAGGTTGATTGCCCGTCGCGCCTTGCGGTGCCTCGGCGGAGGCGGCACGGCTGCCCGCGGCGCGGGGACCGTGTAGGACAGCACGGTGTCGCCGTGATTCGTGCGGACGTGGTGCTCGCCGGGTTCCGCAGGCCGCACGTTCCTGAGAACCCAAGGAACTTCGGCGTCCAAGGATTCGTCCAAGACACGGAGGATCGCGGCGGATGCCGTACGGCGACGGACGACGCGGCTCCCGGCCACGTCGTGGCAGCGGATGGTCTGCGGCGCGTCTGCGTGCCGCCGCACGGCGTCAAGCCACGCCGCGACGGACGAAAACCGTGAGCAGAGGTGCCGCAGGGCGGAGAGCCGCCTTCGGGCCACCCCCGGTGCGGCGAGGGTGTCCAGCACACTGGGATAGCCCAGCAGAATCGCTGGGACAGCGTCTGTCCGCTCGTCAGGTAGGTGCTCGTCGAGAAACCGCAGGCACAGCTCGACCAACCCAACCGTGCGCAAGGCTGCTGCGCCCATGCGCTCGCTGCCCGGGTCGACAGCCGCGGCCGCGGCGCGGTATCTGGCCAGGAAAGAACGGTCGCTTCTCATCCGCTCCTTCTCGCCTCGCGGAGCAATGCGGATACGGTGCGTAGCGCGACAGGTGGCTTGCCATGCGCCCGGCGCAGGTTTTCAAAGCGCTCCGGGAAGCGCCTGTTCGCTTCGACCACGTAGTCGGGCACCACAAGCAGGCAGCGGTGCGTCTCCTCATACTCCTTGAAGCCGCCGAAACGCCTGGCCAGCCCGACCGGGGACAGGTGGTCCTTGACGTCGATGGCAAGGCGCTCCTCCCCATCCGGCGCCTCCGCTTCGATGTCCACCCGGTCGCGGCGCGGCCACAGGCGAACTCGCCAGTCTTGCGCGCCGAGGCCTTCGGCCACCTGGAGTTCGGCCACGCCGGGAAGGCACCAGAAGGTGCGGAAAGCGCGCCGGAGATGAAGGGTCTGCCCGGGCCTGAACGGTTTGCGCCCGTACGCGCCCTCCGCCACAGCGGAGATCGCGGCTGGGTCGCGGCACTCGGTATGCAAGCCCCTCCCGGCCCTGCGCAGAAGGGTGCGGGAGACGACGCACGTCTTCACGTGGTCGCCGAAGGCCATTGAGTCCGGTACCAGGTCATAGAAGCGGCCGACGAACCCGGTCCAGTCGTCGAGGTCCACCAGTCCAGGGACGGCGCGGGCCGCCTCGGACAGGGTAGAAAGGACCGGACGCTCGACGACACACCGACGCCAGGCCGTGTAGAAGGCGTCCTCGTCCGGCACCTTTGCGCAGGCTGCCCGCAACGCGTCGAAGCCGTCGCGCTCCACATGCTCCTGCTCGGGATCCTTGCTGTCCGCGGCCAAGTCGCGGCATGCGGGGGTGAGCTCCCCGTTTTCGACGAGCACGCATTCGGCGAACAGGTCCTCGCGGTCCCAGGCCATGTCGCCTGCCCAGAGGCCAAGCGGGCGGCTCGCGAAGTCAGCCAGCGACCGAAGATCGGTCGGCCAGCGACCCTCGCCTTCTTCCAGGTTCCGCGCAGCACCGACGTCGAAGGCCCGCTGCGCCGTCCGGGGATACGGAGCCGTCAAATGGCCGATGTCGTCCACCTCGCGCTGGATCGCGACCAGGGCCGAGGCAGCCAGCACTATCATTCCCCGGTCGTCGAGCGCGGGACGGGTCGGCCCTTCAAGTTCCCCCAACGTGTCCAGGACAGCACCCGGCACGTCCGTGGAAGCGCCCAGGTAGCGATGAAGGGTCGCGCGCGAGACTCCCAGCGCGGAGGCGGAAGCCGTCTTCCAGCGCCGACCGTGCAACGGGGCGAACAGCGCCTCACACCGCTCCTTGAAGGAGCTGGGCATGGCAACAGCCTTCTGTGTCAAAAGAGACTAGCTGTCTCAAGTGTCTCACTCCAAGGATTTGCTGACCTGCTCTCGCACGTCCTGAACTGCCCTGGTGCGATGGCGAGTGTTTTCCTTGGATGCGGGAAGGGAAGCAGGGCGGGTCGACGTTCAACGGCCGCCTGTTCGACCCGGAAGCTTTGCTTCACAGCATGCGTGAACGGGCCGCCGAGCATTTACGACCAGAGCGGCCGTTGCGGCAACCGCCGGCAACCAGAGTCCATCCGAGGCCGACGGGCATCTCCGCTGCCTGGCTGATCCGTTCGGCTTCTGCCTTTCCGGCGGGCGTAGGACGCTCGTGCGAGACATCCGAGGCCGACATGGACGTAACCCGCTTCGCTTCGACCCTGCCGAGGTCGCTCGCTTCCGTTTTCATCGTGGCGATCCCGCTGCCACGATCAGGTTCGCGCTCCACGTGCAGGCGCGTGACCCGGCGAACGTGTGGGCACCCATGGCGCTGGCTGAGCATGCAGACGGGCCGAAAAAGCGGTTGGCCATGCTGCGCCCGGCTGGCTGCCAGAGCGTGAGCGGCGCAGGGGTACTTATACCAAACGCCCTATGTCATAGCCGTTTTGACCCAAGATCGTGCTGCGATGGATCGGATGCGGTCTGGCATGGCCGTGAGGGCGTTCCAGGCGGTGCAGCAGGCAGTCACGATGGCGTCGTAGTTGGCGAACATGCGGTTGGAAAGCTGGTTCTGCCGGAGGCATTGCCGCACGTTTTCCTGCGGGTTCAGCTCCGGTGAATACGGCGGCAAGCGGAGCAGGCTGACGTTGCCGGGCACCTGCAGCCGCCCACCTGTTTGGTGCCAGCCCGCCCCGTCCAGCACGACCACGGCGTGCGCGCCCGTTGCGACGTGGCGGCCGATCTCGGCCAGGTGCAGGCTCATGGTCTCAGCGTTGGCATGGGGTAGCACCAAGGCTGCGCCCACGCCGCGGTCGCGCTGGGAGCGCTGCTCCGCAGCCGCGCATACGGCACCGAACAGGTCGGCCAACTGGCGCCGCTGGTCGCGCAAAGCCGCAGGTCAACTGCCCTTTTCGGCCCAGACGTAGGTCAGGGTGCCCAGCCGCAAACGGCTACGCCGTTTCGGCGAGCTGACCGACTCGCCGAAACGCGGAGCGTTTGCGGCTGAGGCCTCGTCCTGGTGCCAAACCTCGACGGGCGTCTTCGCGACCCGCACGGCGTCGGGCAGTGCCGCGGTCACAGCGAAATCGCCCGGAGGCGATTTGCGCGGGGCGGCGAACCCAGCGAAATCGCCGCGGCGATTTGCGCGGGCCCGAAAGACGCCTGCGCCGCGGCGTCCGCCTTGGGATGGCACGGGCGGGTGGACACGCGGGCAAAGTGGAGCCGATGCAGCCTGGGCAAAGCAAGGGCTTTGCCCGACTTGCCCACGCGGCGCTCGTGCAAGGCGACGCCGAACCGGTGCGCAATCCGCGTCTGGATGTCCA
>CAXTUO010000228.1:0-6254 GCA_964247175.1 uncultured Acetobacteraceae bacterium
CCTCCGGATCATCTGGCTGTTGGGTTCGGTGTCTCAGACCTTCTCGCCCACGAACAGCTCCCAGCTTTCGGTCAGGGCGCCCTGCTTCTCCCCGAACGCAACGAGGTGCGGCGACCTCATGTGCGCTTCCCACAGCGGCCGGGTTTCCCAGTTTTCATAGAAGATGAAAAGGCCGGGGTCCTCATGTAACCGGTGCAGGTCGTAGTTGATGCAGCCTTGTTCGGCCCGGGTCAGCTCCACAAGGCTTCTCAGCATTCCGCCGAGCTGCTCCTCGCATCCGTTCTTCGCCTTGAGTTTGGCAACAACCGTCAGCGGCGTCATGTGTCCCCTCCCCTTCTTATCACGGCTCGCTTTTGGGCGTTCGGCCCGGAACAGGCTGGAAGCGTCGAGGACGTTGATCGTTCCTTCCTGGTTGAGTTGGTTGCTTGGCTCGGACCCGACAGGCTGATGGTGATCCCATTCGGCTCGGCGTCGCTCAGCGTCACCGTCCCGGGCTGGATCAGCGCGGACGCGCCGCCATGGAGCGGCACGTCCTGCGGCGTCCGGTTGGTCGGGTCGGTGTAGGAGCCGTCGTTTCCATTCCAGGTATGCTGCATGGCGTCCACCTTGCTTATGACAACAACTGACAACAACAATCCGGCACGCCGACGATTGTGCAGCGTGAGTAGCATCGCCTGGCCGGCTGCTGAATGTGAAGCTTTCTCGCACCAAGGTGCCGGCTCACGGAAAGTGACCACGGGGCGGCAAGGGCACCGGCGAACTTGGGCCATCGTCAGCGTGGCGCATGGGTCGGCTGGTTGGTGCTGAGAAGCTGGGCAGAGTAGAGTGTTGCCTCCTTTCCTGACCTCTGGGTGTTCCCCTTTGCCGTTCAAGCTGAACCAGAACCGCCGCCGTCACATCCCGCGGCAGTGGCGTCGGGTGACGAACTCGCTGGGAGCGCTGCTCCGCAGCTGGCCAGCTTACGATGTCAGCCTGCGCCAGTGCGGCAGCCCCACGGTGTGGTTCACCGACAAGCCATCGAGGGCTGGCAAGCGGAGCCGCGCACGACGCGCGGTGGGCAGTCCCGGTATGCGCCGCTCGCCATCCTGACGGCACCGACGTTGCGCGCGGTGTTCCGCCTCGCCTGCCGGCAAGCCGAGGGGCTGATCGGCTCCATCGTCGGCCTGCTCGGCCGGGGGTGTCAAAAAACCTGGGGCAGCCTGCTTGCCGGCTTCGGGCTGATCAGGCTGGCTGATGCCTGACCATGAAGGCGGAAGGCGTGATGCAGTGGACGGCGCGATTGGAGGCGAGAACGAGCGCGGGGAAGGTGAAGACGGCGGAGCTGGCGACGTTCAGCCGGCTGGGGGTGGTCAGCACGCTGGCGGAGATCGGCTTGGTGCTGTCCGAGCTGCAGGCGGGCATGCTGTGTAGCCAGGTGGCGGCGTATGCGGTCCACCACCGAGTTTGCCCGGATTGCGGGATGCTGCAGCCGCTCAAGGACCGGCGCACGCGCCGGCTGCAGACCCTGTTCGGCACGGTCGAGGTCGAGGCGCCGCGGTTCAAGCTGTGCCGTTGCCGCCTGACCACGCCCACGGCGGGGGCGGTGCTGTTCTCGCCGGTTTGCGCGTTGCTGACGGTGCGGTGCACGCCGGAGCTGGAGCGGGTGCGTGCGGTGTTGCTCGATCAGGGCTGGCGGGAGGGCGAGGCGGTCACCGCAATCAGCGACGGCAACCCGGCGCTGCCGGCGTTGGTGCGCTCGGCCACGGGCGGCCCGGTGGAGCCCATGCTCGACTGGTTCCATCTTTCCATGCGCGTGCACCACGTCGAGCAAATCATGGGAGGCCTGTGTGCCCTCAAGCCGCCTCTCGTGTTGCCCGACCATGTTCAGATCGATGTCGAGCGGCCGCGCCACCTGCTTTGGAACGGCCACCAGCGAGGCCGTGGATCTCGGTCTGCTGCGCGCAGGGCCACCCTCCGCGCCCTCGATGACCGCGGCCGAAGCCGAGGCGGCCCGGCGGATCAAGGCCGCGCTCGAGGCAATGGTGGCTGGCCGGTGCCCGCGCCGCCTCTTGGCGGATGCGCTGGCCGGAGCGGTGGAGCTGGCCGAGGCAGCCGGACGCCACCGGCCCGGCCCGGATGCAGGCTTGGACATCGCGCTGCAAGCGCAGGCCGCGGCCGCGTTGCCGGAGGGCGCTGCTTCCTCGACCGCGCTGGTCCATTACGCGGTGGAAGAAGCGGGAGCCCTCGCCGTGGTCCGGGTGGGTGAGTGGGAAGCCGCGGTGCCGCTCGACGTGCCCGGGTCGGCCTGGCTGCACCGGACGGTGTTCGCCGCGCTCCGCGCCGTCACCGCGGCGCGAGAGGAGACCCCACGCCGCACCTGCGGCGCCTTTACGACGTGCTGCTGCGGCCGCTGGAGCCGCACCTCGGCGAGGCACGCCGCGTCGTGATCGCCGCCCCGGCCGCACTGCAAGGGCTTCCCTGGGCCGCCTTGCACGACGGCGAGCGCTACGCCGTGCAGCGCCGGTCCTGGGTGCGGGCCGCGCCGGGTGTGGACCTGCTCTGCCCACCTGCCCGCGCGGCCTGGGTGGCAGCATGCGCGGGCACGCGGGCTGGAGCCGGGTTCGAGGCGCTAGGCGTCGCAGCGGAGGCGGTCGCGGCGACCTGGTCGGGGGCCGTTCTGCGGGATGACGGATTCACCCTGGCGGCGCTGGCGGCGGCGGTGCGGTCCGCGACCGTCCTGCACGTCGCGAGCCACTTCGCCGCTGATCCCGGTCAGATCAACCGCTCGCGCCTGCTGCTGGGGAGACGGCATCGTCCTGACGCTGGCCGATCTGATGGGCCTCGGCCTGTCCCGGCTGGACCTCATCGTGCTGTCGGCCTGCCAGAGCGCAAGCGCGGCGGGTGGGCCGGCAGGCGCGGCCACGGCGGTCGACGCCGCCCTGCACGGCACGGGTGCCCGTGCCGTGGTCGGCATGCTGTGGTCGGTGGACAGCGAGGCGACGCGATGGCTGATGCAGGCCTTCCACGGCCAACTGCGTCTCGGGACCGACAAGGACGAGGCGCTGGCCCGGGCTCAGCGGAGCATGCTCGCGGGCGAGTTCGGCGGCGAGTGGGCATTGCCGGTGTTCTGGGCCGCGCCCGTGCTGTCCGGGAACTGGCTGGGATGGTGAAAGGGCGCGTCGCTGGGCTGCATCAGGAGCCCAGGCCAGCGGGGACTGCCGCAAGGTTGGGGGGGCAGGCAGCGATGGCGGGTGCGGGGCGGCGGTTCTGTTGCAGACTGCAGGAACTGCCGGATGGGGGTAGAACGTCATCGGACGATCTGAGGGGACCGGCATGACGGCGGCGGTGCAGGGCGGGTTCTTCAAGGGGCGGCACTTCACGTCCGAGGTGATCCTGTGGGCCCGGCGCTGGTATCTGGCGTTCCCGATCGGCTGCCGCGACCTTGCATCCATGCTGGCCGACCGTGGGGTCATGATCGACCACACGACCTTGTTCCGCTGGGTGCAGGCCTACGCCGCCGAGCTGGAACAACGAATCCGGCGTCATCTGCGGCCCTGCGCCGGATCGTGGCGGATGGACGAGACGTGTATCAAGGTCAAGGGCGCCTGGACCTCCCTGTGCCGTGCGGTCGACAGCCTCGGCCAGTGTCATCGACTTCCTGCTGTCGGCGGTCGTGACATGCAGGCGCAAGCGGTTTTTGCCGCCGGGCTGTTCAAGGTTGTTGCCTGAAAACGCCGCTTCTAAGCGCCTTGCTCGCCCCGATCCAGCGTTTGCAACAGCCCCCCAAGCAAGGCATTGCCATCGTTCAGAACGCCCGCCGCCCCCGCAGCGCCGCCGCCAAGGTCCCGTCGTCCAGCACGTCCAGCGCGCCGCCAATCGGCACGCCCTGGCCGACGCGGGTGATGCGGGCCGGGCTGTCCAGCTTGCGCAGGCGCTCGGTCAGCCAATGCGCGGTGGTCGCGCCGTCCACGGTGGCGCCGAGCGCCAGGATCACCTCGGTCACGCCGCCCCCCTCCACCCGGGCCAGCAGCGGTGCCACGTTCAGGTCCTCCGGCCCGGTGCCGCCCAGCGCGGAGAGCGTGCCGCCCAGCACGTGATACAGGCCGCGGTGCACCGCCGCGCGCTCCAACGCCCATAGGTCGCCGACGCCCTCCACGACGCAGATGGCGCCATGGTCGCGTTGCGGGTCCGTGCAGATGCCGCAGGGGTCGCGGCTGTCGAGGTTGCCGCATTGCCGGCACGGCCGCACCGCCCGCGCCGCGTCGGACAGCGCGCTCGCCAAGGGCAGCATCCGCGCTTCCGGCTGCTGCAGCATCTTGAGCGCCGCCCGGCGGGCACTGCGCGGCCCCAGGCCCGGCAGGCGGGACAGCAGGGCGATCAGCCGCTCGACCTCGGGACCGCCCATCCCGTCAGAACGGCAGCTTCAAGCCTTCCGGCAGTTGCAGCCCGCCGGTCGCCGCCTGCATCTCCTCAGCCATCACCGCCTCGACCTTCTGCTTGGCGTCGGCGTGGGCGGCCACGACCAGGTCCTCCAGCATCTCGGTTTCCTTGGGGTCGATGAGCTTGGGGTCGATCTTCAGCCGCTTCAGCGCGCCCTTGCCGGACAGCGTGACGCTGACCATGCCGGCGCCGGCGCTGCCCTCGATCTCCATGGCCTCGATCTTGGCCTGCATCTCCTGCATCTTGGCCTGCATCTGGCTGGCCTGCTTCATCAGGCCGGCTAGGTTTTTCATGGGTCCTCCTTCATCAGATCGAATCCGCGGCGTCCGGCGGCACCACGTCCCCGCTGTCGGCGTCGAGCGGCGCGAACTCCCGCCCGTCACCCTCTTCCGTCAGGGGCGCCGTGTCCACAAGCCCGTAGGCGTCGGCCCGGCTGTCCGTGACGCTCGCGATCTCCGCGCCGGGAAAGGCGTCCAGGATGGCCTGCACCAGCGGGTGGGTCGCGGCCTCCGCCCGGCGCGCGGTGTCCGCCGCCTGCCCCTGGCTGGCCAGTGTGGGCTCGCCGGGCTCGCGCGACAACGCGATGGTCCAGCGGGTGCCCGTCACCTCCAGCAGCAGGGCGGCGAGGCGGGGCGCCAGGTCGCGCGGCGCGTCCGGCTCCGGCCGCAACTCGATCACCGGGGGGGCGAAGCGCACCAGGTGGACGGCATGGAGCAGCAGGCCATGCAGCACCGGCTCGCGCTGCTCGGCCACCAGCATGGCGATGTCGCGGAAGCTGGACAAGCGCGGGCCGGCCGGGGCTGAGTCAGGCATGGGCTCCGGGTCGGGCATCGAGGCCGGAGCGGCGACAGCGCCGTTGGCGACGGCGCGGTCGCCGAAACGCGAAGCGTTTGCGGCTGAGGTGCCGCCGTCGAAGGGCGGCGGGGCGGCGGCAGGCGCACGGGGGGCAGGCTGGGAAGCGGACTGCGGCGCGTCCGTCAGCCGCCGCACCAGCTCGCCCGGCGGCGGCAGGTCGGCAACGTAGCACAGGCGGATCAGCACCATCTCCACCGCCGCGCGGCGGTCCGGCGCCTGCTCGGCCTCCTGCGTGCCTTTCAGCAGCATCTGCCAGGCACGGCCCAGGACCGGCACCGCCAGGCGGTCGGCGAGCGCCGCGCCGCGGGTGCGCTCGGCCTCCGGCAGCTCGTTGCCGTCGCGGAGCGCGGGCACGGATTTCAGCCGGGTCAGGGTGTGGGTGAGGTCCAAGAGGTCGCCCAGCATGAGGCCGAGGTCGGCCCCGCGCTCATGCGCGCGGTCGGTGATCGCCAGCGCCCCGTCCGGACGCCCGGCCATCACCGCTTCCAGGAGGTCGAACACCGCCGAGCGGTCGGCGAGGCCCAGCATGTCGGCCACGGCGGCGCCGTCGATGGGGGCGCCCCCTGCCCCTTGCGCGATGGCCTGGTCCAGGAGCGACAGCCCGTCCCGCACCGAGCCGTCCGCCGCCCGGGCGATCAGGTCCAGCGCGTCCGGCGCCACGGCCACGCCCTCCTCCGCCGCGATCCGCCCGAACTGGCCCACCAGCTCCGCCACCGAAACCCGGCGCAGGTCGAAGCGCTGGCAGCGGGACAGCACCGTGACCGGCACCTTGCGGATTTCCGTCGTCGCGAAGATGAACTTCACGTGCGGCGGCGGCTCCTCCAGCGTCTTCAGCAGGGCGTTGAAGGCGTTGCGGGACAGCATGTGGACCTCGTCCACGATGAATACCTTGGTGCGGGCCTGCAGCGGGCGGTAGCGGGCGGCGTCGATCACCTCCCGCATGTCGTCCACGCCGGTGCGGCTGGCGGCGTCCATCTCGA
>CAXTUO010000229.1:0-2299 GCA_964247175.1 uncultured Acetobacteraceae bacterium
CCAGACAGCTAGAACGTCAGTCCCTTGAACTCCCGCGTGCGCACGGTCAATGCAGCCTCCACCGGCAGGCGCTCCATGCTGCTGGCGCCATAGAAGCCGTGGCACAGCCGGCTGTGCCGCAACACGAATGCGGCGTCGCCGGGTTCAGCGATCGGCCCGCCGTGGCACAGCACCAGCACGTCCGGGCGGACGCGCCGGGCCGCCTCCGCCCACAGGTCCATGTCGCGCACGCAGTCCGCCAGGGTGCGCGCCGTGTCCGCGCCGACGCTGCCGCCGGTGGTCAGGCCCATGTGCGCGACGACCAGGTCGGCGCCGGCCCGCGCCATCTCCGCCGCCTCGTGCTCGTTGAACACGTAAGGTGTCGTGAGCAGGTCCTGCGCGTGGGCGGCACGGATCATGTCGATCTCGTGTCCGAAGCCCATGCCGGTCTCTTCCAGGTTCTGGCGGAACACCCCGTCGATCAGGCCGACGGTCGGGAAGTTCTGCACGCCCGCGAAGCCCAGGCGCCGCAGCTCCGCCAGATGCTGGTCCAGCAGCAGGAACGGGTCCGTCGCGTTGACGCCTGCCAGCACCGGCGTATGGCGCACCACCGGCAGCACCTCGCGCGCCATCTCCAGCACGATCTCGTTGGCGTTGCCGTAGGCGAGCAGCCCGGCCAGCGAGCCGCGGCCCGCCATGCGGTAGCGCCCGGAATTGTAGATCACGATGAGGTCGATGCCGCCGGCTTCCTCGCACTTGGCCGACAAGCCCGTGCCGGCTCCCCCGCCGATGATGGGCTGGCGGTGGGCGGCCATGTGCTGGAAGCGCTCCATGATCTGGCGCCGGGCGGGGCGTGCCCCCCCGGCCGGGAACAGGGCGTCGGTCATGCGATCTCCCGGAACTGCGCCGCCAGCGCGTCGGCGAATGCGCGGTCGTTGATGTGGTGCGGCAGCTCGATCAGACGGCGCTGGCCGGTGGCCCGCAGGCCCGACCGCAGCGCCGCGAACAGGGCGTCGTCGGCGTCCGGGTCCCAGAACGGCTGGCCCGGCGCGTCCAGCGCCGACACCCCGCCCAGCGGCAGCACCAGCCGCACCGCGCCCTCGCAGCGGTTGAGCCGCTCGGCCATCCATGCCCCGACCTTCTGGTTCTCGGCCGCCGTGGTCCGCATCAGCGTGACCTGCGGGTTGTGGACGTGGAACAGCCGGTCCTCGTAGCGCCCCGGCACGGTGTCCCTTGCCCCGAAGTTGACCATGTCCAACGCGCCCACCGAGCCGACATAGGGCAGCCCGGTGCGCGCCACGGCGCCGAAGCGGTCCTCGGTGCAGGGAAACACGCCGCCCATCAGCAGGTCCGGCACCTCCGTCGTGGTGGCGTCCACCACCCCGGCGAGCAGGCCGGACTCCGCGAGCTTTTCCATGCTCTGTCCGCCCGTGCCGGTGGCGTGGAACACGTAAGGCTCGTACTCCGCCTCCAGCGCCTCGCGCACGGCGGTGACGCAGGCGGTCGTGACGCCGAACATGGTCAGGCCGACGCCGGGCTTGTCGGCCCCCGCGGCCGGTACGGCGTGCAGCGCCATGCCAGCGGCAGCGTGGGCTGCGTTGCCGATCACGCGCCGGCTGATGGCGTTCAGCCCGGCCACGTCCACGACCGAGTACATCATCGCGATGTCCGTGGGCCCGACATAGGGCGCCACGTTGCCGGACGCGACGGTCGAGACCATCAGCTTCGGCACGCCCACGGGCAGCGCGCGCATCGCCTGCGTCACGATGGCTGTGTTGCCGGAGCCGCCCAGCCCGAGCACGGCGCCGATGTCGCCCCGCCCGCCAAGCCACGCCGACAGCGCCTCCGCCATAGCGGCGACGGCACGGCCGCGGTCGCCACCGCCCAGCACGGCGGCCCCACGCGGATGCGCGGCCGCGACCTCCGCGGCGGCGACGTCCGCCACGCCCGCGCCGTCGGCCGGCCCGGTGCCCACGTCCACCAGCACGGCGCGGGCGCCGGCCCGCTCGACCATCTGCTTGGCGTAGAGCAACTCCGGCGCTTTCGTGTCGCAGGTGCCGACGACGTAGACGATCCTCATGCGCTTGCCCTCCCCGGCACTTGCCACTTTGCCGGCTTTGCGGGTTGGCGTCCAACCGGAAGCGACGCTGGAACTTTGGGCGCCGCGGCCCGGGCGCTGACGACGTTGAGAAAGCGGACGCGGTTGCTTGCACTCGCCGGGTGGCTGACATGGCGGCGATCCGGGCCGTGGAGGCCGGGGGGCCGCCCCCATAGGCGCTAAAATAGCGCTTGACCCGACGCGGATGGACTTGGCCTTGAG
>CAXTUO010000229.1:2309-6246 GCA_964247175.1 uncultured Acetobacteraceae bacterium
GGCCGTTGTGGGGGGCGCCCCGCGCCGGGGAGGCCGCCCGCCGCCCCGCCCCTGCCCCCGACTTCGACGCGGACCGGCTGATCGCCCGGCTGCACGAGCTGGGCGAGGACGTGGACAGCCGGGATCAGACCCTCCCCTGCCTCCTCGGCGTCATGTCGGATGGCTCGCAGTCCGGCCCGCCGACGGAGCAGAACGCGCCGGACGGGGCCCTGGCCCGGCGCTGCCTGCGTGCCGGGCTTGCGTTCGCCCGGGCAGGCCGGTGGCGGGACGTCGGCGTGGTCCTCAGCAGCGCCATGGCCGCTGCCCCCGCCAGCCTCAAGCGGCAGGTCGTGGCCGCGCTGGAAGCGGCGGCGCCGCACTCGAACGCTGCGGCGGCGAACCTGGCGTTCGCCCTGCTGTCCGCGGCCGGCGTCCCGCGGGATGTCGGCCGGGCGCGGGCACTGCTCGAAGCCGTGGCCGCGTCGGGGACCATGTTACAGGGATCAGGATTCTGGAGGCGGTGATCCCTGCCCTGCCTGCGTTCAGGCGACGCGGACAGAGTTCGGGTATCCCAGGTCCAGCATGCGGTTGAGCGCGTGGACGGCGACGTCCACCTCAGTTGCCCGGCGCTGACACTGTGCGCGAGCGCAGCCCGTCGCCGATCACCTGCTTGAACCGGCCGATCGGGGCTTCGGCTCGAGCGCGAATGGTATAACCGGATGCTTCCTGCCAAGCCGTGCTTGGCAATGCTCTGCAGATAACGGTCCCGCTGCGTGGGTGCGGTCTCGGCCGCCTCGCTCGGCACGGCCGTGGACCGCGGCGGCACGATGATCCCCACTTCTGGATGCGGAAAATCGCTGAAGGAGATGAAGGACATCAGGCCGTCATATTCGGCTTCGGCGTCTGGCGCGAACTGGCCCAGGCCGCTACCAAGGGCGAGGCGGACCCGCCGGACGAGCAGTGCGATGCTGAGAAGGTCCGCCATCGCTGCGCCTACCAGGCCCACGCTCAGCCAAGTTCGGCCTGTTCATCACGTTCGAGGCGCGCAACCTTTATCCCATTCGTCACCGTAACCGGCAGTCTGCTGCCAGCCTCACCCACCACACCGACTCAGCACCAGTTCACCCTCGTTTTGCAAACCAAAAACTTACACAGACAGGAACAAGCCCCAAAGGTTTGCATGCTCTCCTCGGACGGTATGAGGTGAGGCGTTAAGTCCGAGTCTTGTGGCACATCGCTACGGTAAGGATCCATCATAACACGTTTTGGGTGTGGGCCTGACACAACAGTTGACGGCGATTTCAACGCAAATGTTCAACGTGTTGCACTTTCGGATCCAGTATCTCCATCACGTGGTCTACTAAGTCCGGAGTGGCGCACGAGGGGATGTGAATGAGCGGTTCGGGGGAGCCTCCCTTCGGAGGAACAGCGATCGGCGGTGCAGTGCAAACAGAATCGCATGGTGGCGCAAAGTGGCTCTTAGTCGCGTCTGGCAAGGGTGGCTCCGGCAAGACCTCGACGAGCTTGAACATGGCAGTCTATGCCGTGCATGAGGGGCTCAGGGTAGTAATCGTCGATCTCGATCGTCAGTCGACTCTGACCCGGTGGTACCAAAGGCGGCCCGATGAAGCGCCGTCGGTCACCTTATGGGCAGGTTCGATGGCTGACACGAGCAAAGCAATCAGAGAAATCGATGCTTTTGACGCGCCGGATTTGGTAGTGGTGGACACGCCACCGGGCTTGGACGATCATCCAGAGGCGACCCGCCTACTTGTCGAGCGGGCCGACCTCATACTGGTGCCGACGACTCAGGGCACAGCTGACATAGACTCCGTCGTGGAATGGATGAAGTTTCTCCGCCGGGAGAAAGCCCGTGCAAGCTTTTTGATGAACAAGGTCCAACGTAACCATACCCGTTACCGTAATGCCAAGTTACGACTCAACCGAGCGGGCCCATTGTGTCCGGTCGATGTGCGTCTCCTGGACGATATTGAGGCCACGCATGACCACGGGGTCGGCGCATGCGAATTCCGGAGAAGCCGGGGTGCTGAAGACTTCGGCGCGGTCTGGGAGTATGTAAAGCAGCAGATGCAGATCGGGTCGGTTCCAGTCGAGGAGGTCGCAGCGTGAGCGGCTTTGTCTTGAAGGCGTCCGCCCGTCGGCGTACTGAGCCGGTAGCGTCGCTGCCTGAAAATGGTGAGCTGCAGCGTCACCGCATTCTGAGCAACTTTGTAAAACAGTGTGATAATACCGGAGAGTTCGTCGCCGAGATTGGGAAGCTGTGGGACGAGGCACAGGAGAAGTTCCTCACGATTGGCCGTTATCTTATACAAGCGAAAGCGCGCCTTAAACATGGAGAGTTCGAAGCTATGATCGCTTCGCAGCTTCCGTTTGGTCGAGGTGTTGCATACCAACTGCGTATGGTGGCTCAGGCTGTTGAGCAGGCCAAGCTTGAAGAAAGCACCCTGCCGCGCAGCTACAGCAACGCATTCCGTCTGGCGCAGATGGACAAAACCGTCCTTGAGCGGGCCCGCGAGAGCAACCTGATCCGTCCTGACGTGACCCGGCGTGAGATCGTGGACTTCTTGGGAATTATAACAGCCGAGGCAGAGCGACGATGGTCAGAGCGCGAGCGTGCAGCGCGTGAGATTGAGCGGCTCCGCAGCCGCGCTGCAGCATTGGCTGATGAGCTTGCTGAGACGAAAGCGAAGCTGGCCGAGTTGGAAGCCGCGATGCGTTCTAGCCGTAACGATCTGACGATAGATAAAAAGGCAGAGGAGGTTGCCGCATAGCGCAACTTCGGACTGAGGGTCAAGGCGCGCGGGCAGCGTGACCTGGTGGCCGTGGTTGGGCACGCGGCGTCGATCAACGCGGGCGAGTTCATCAGCGCGACCGGGCTGTGGACCACCGACCGCGAGCACGGGGTGCAGTTCAAGGCCGCCCAGGTCACGACTTTGCCGCCGACCACCCTGGAAGGGATCGAGAAGTACCTGGGCTCCGGCATGATCCGCGGCGTCGGCCCGGTGTATGCCCGCGCGCTCGTGCAGGCGTTCGGCGAGCAGGTGTTCGACCTGATCGAGCAGGAGCCCGGGCGGCTGCGCGAGGTGACGGGCATCGGAGCCAAGCGGGCGGCGCGCATCGTCGCCGGCTGGGCCGAGCAGAAGGCGGTGCGCGAGATCATGCTGTTCCTCCACGCGCACGGCGTCGGCACGTCGAGGGCGGTGCGCATCTTCAAGACCTACGGCCAGGACGCGATCGCCCTGATCACCGAGAACCCGTACCGCCTGGCCCGCGACATCCGCGGCATCGGCTTCCGCACGGCGGACCAGGTGGCGGCCAAGCTCGGCATCGAGAGGACGGCCACGATCCGGGTGCGCGCCGGGCTGTCGTTCGGCCTGGCCGAGGCGACGGGACAAGGGCACTGCGGCCTGCCGGTGGCCGAGCTGACCCGGGCCACCGCCGCGCTGATCGAGGTGGAGCCGGGGCTTATCGAGGCGGCGCTGCGGCTGGAGCTGGCCGACGGCGACCTCGTGGCCGACACGGTGGACGGCGAGCCGTGCGTGTTCCTGGCCGGGCTTCACCGCTCGGAGCAGGCCATCGCCGGGCGGCTGCGCGCCTTGGCGGACGGCCTGCCGCCCTGGCCCGCGATCGACGCGGCCCGCGCGATCCCCTGGGTGGAGCGCCAAACGGGGCTGGGGCTGGCGCCGAGCCAGGCGGCGGCGCTGCGGCGCGCGGTTTCGGCCAAGGCGCTGGTGATCACCGGCGGACCCGGCGTGGGCAAGACCACGCTGGTGAACTCGGTCCTGAAGGTGCTCGCCGCCAAGGGCGTCCCCGTGGCGCTGTGCGCGCCCACGGGCCGTGCGGCCAAGCGCCTGGCCGAAAGCACGGGGCTGGAAGCGCGCACCATTCACCGCCTGCTGGAGGCCGACCCGAAGACGGGTGGGTTCAAGCGGGGCGA
>CAXTUO010000230.1:0-6241 GCA_964247175.1 uncultured Acetobacteraceae bacterium
GTGGTCCAGCACCCGGTACATGAGGTCGGACAACAGGTTCAGCACGACGTAGGCGAGGCCCACCACCAAGGTCGCCCCCAGCACCGCGTTCATGTCGGCGTTGAGCAGGCTGCCGGTGAGGTACTGGCCGAGGCCCGGCCAACTGAAGATCGTCTCCGTCAGCACCGCCCCTTCCAGCAGCCCGGCATAGGTCAGCACGATCACCGTCAGCAGCCGCACCAGGATGTTGCCGAAGGCGTGCCGCCACACCACCGCGGCGGCGGACAGGCCCTTGGCCTTGGCGGTGATGACGAACTCGCCGCCCAGGCTTTCCAGCATGAAGGCGCGGGTCATGCGCGCGATAAAGGCCATGTTGGACAGGCCCAGCACCAGAGCAGGCAGCGTGATCTGCTTGCAGGCGTCCCAGAACGCGTCCCAATCGCCGGCCAGGGCCGAGTCCAGCAGCAGCAGCCCGGTCCGCTGCTCCACCATGCCGTCGAACGCCACGCTTTGCCGGCCCGGCCCCGGCGCCCATTGCAGGGTCGCGTAGAACACCAGGAGCGCCAGCAGCGCCAGCACGAAGATGGGGACCGAGTAGCCGGACAGGCACACCACCCGGATCGCCGTATCGACCCAGCGCCCCTGCCGCACCGCCGCGTACACGCCGAGCGGCACGCCCAGCAGCACCGCAACCAGCAGCGCCGCGGTCGCCAGTTCCAGCGTCGCCGGGAAGAACCGGGCGATGTCGGTGCTGACCCGGTTGCTGGTCATCACCGAGCGGCCGAGATCGCCCTGGGCAAGCTGCCCGACGTAGCGGATGAACTGCACGGGCAGCGGCTTGTCGAGGCCAAGCTCCAGCCGGGTGCGCGCCACCACGTCCTGCGGCGCGCGGTCGCCGACGATGGCCAGCACCGGGTCGATGGGCACCACCCGGCCGATCAGGAAGGTGATGAGGATCAGGCCGAACAGCGTGATCGGCACGCTGGCCAGGGTGGCGGCGAGCGCCCGGATGCGACCCATGGGGCGCAGCCCACCGTGGGCCGTTACGCCTTGCTCAACCCGGCGTAGCTCGTGCGGTCCCCCAGCAGCGCAAGCTGAAGGCCGGTCGTGGTCTTCTTCATGGCGGCCACCTCGACCTGCTGCCCGATGAACACGAAGGGGCTGCGCTCCTGGTGGTCGCGCTGCAAGCGCTCATACAGCGCCACGCGGCGGGCGGCGTCCGGCTCCTTGAGCGCCGCGATGGATTGGGCGGTGAATTCGTTGTCCTTCCAATGGCTGCGCCAGGCCAGCGTGCGGTTGGTCTGCGCGTCGCCGTCGTCGGCGTTGACGTTGAAGGTTTCGGAGTTGCTGTTGGGGTCCATGTAGTCGGACCCCCAAATTCCCATGGCGACCTGGTGCTGCCGGGCGCGGGTCTTGGTGATGACCTGGCGCTGCTCCCCGGCGATCAACGTCGCCTTGATGCCGGCCTCCGCCAGGTTCGCCTGGACCGCCTGCGCGATGTCGGAGTATGGCGCGACCGAGTAATGGTCCAGCGTGACCTCGAAGCCGTTCGGCACCCCGGCCTCCGCCAGCAAGACCTTAGCCCGGGCAGTGTCCTTGCGGAACGGCAGATCGACGAGGGCGCCGGGGAAGCCCTTGGGCAGGAACGCCTGGTGCGCTTCCCAGGCCTTGGGCGTGATGTTGGCCGCGATGCCCTCGTAGTCGATGGCCCACTTGAACGCTTGGCGCACCTGTGGCTTGGACAGGATGGGGTGGTTCTGGTTGAGCGCCAGGAAGTTGATGTAGGACTTCGGCGCGACCAGCAGGGTGTAGGCCGGGTCCTCCGCCAGCGCCGCCAACTGGTCAGGCGCCAGCGTGCGGGCGATGTCGATGTCGCCGCGCTGCAAGCCCAGCAGCTGCGCCGAGGTGTCCGGGCGGTGCTGCACGATCAGCCGCTTCAGCTTCGGCGGGGTGGCAGCGGCCGGGTTCGGCTCCAGCACCACGCTCTCGCTTGCGCGCCATTGCCGCAGCTGGAACGGCCCCGACCCGGCGCTGTTGCCGCCCTTGAGCCAGCCGTTGCCCAGGTCGTCGCCGACCGCCTTGGCCATCACCGTCCTCTTGTCCACCACGCTGCCGACCAGCGCCGACAGGCAGTACAGCAGGAAGCTCGGCGACCCCTTCTCGGCCAGGGTCAGCACCAGGGTCCGCTCGTCCGTCGCGCGGATGCGCTCGGCCGCGTTCTCCTTGGTGAAGCCGAACTGGTTGACGATGAAAGCCGGCGCCTTGTTCAGGATCACCGCGCGTTGCAGGGTGAAGGCCGCGTCCTCCGCCGTCACCGGGTTGCCGGACGCGAACTTGCGGCCCCCTGCCATCTTGAACGTCGTGGTCAGCCCGTCCTCGCTGGTGCTCCAGCTTTCCGCGAGGTCGCCCTTGATGACGGTCGGGTCCTTGAGGTCCGGCAGGACCAGCCGGTCATACACGTTGGCCAGCACCTCCTCGCCGCTGAACTCGAACGATTCCTGCGGGTCGAGGCTCACGATGTCGTCGATCTGCCGGGCCATCACGATCACGTCGCGCGGCGTCGCGGCCCAGGCCGTGCGGGCGGCAAGCGGGATGAGCGGGCTTGCGCCCACGGCGCCAAGCAGGGTGCGGCGGTTCAGCATGGTGCGGGTTCCTTGATCCAGGCGCAGGATAGCCAGCGCCTACACCCTTCGCAATCCGGGCATGGGGCGTGTGGTCCGGCAACGGCGGCATGGCGGCGCGACCGTCAACAATTCGGCAGACAGCCATGATGGCCGCAAGGTGGCCCATCCGAGGCCCGAAACTTGAGCTTGTGTCCACATTTGTGTATGGGTAACCATGACCTCTGAGTGGGACGAGGCGAAACGGGCAACCAACCTGCGGGATCATAGCGTCGATTTCGAGGATGCTGCCCTGATTTTCGCTGGTCCTGTGATCGAGGCGGGGGGTACCCGCACCGACTACGGCGAACCCCGCTTGCGGGCCGTGGGACAGGTCGAGGGCGAGTTTTTCATGGTCGCCTACACTTGGCGCGGCCAGAATCGCAGGATCATCAGCGCATGGAGATTAAACGATGACGGTAGAAAACGATACGAAACGATATTCTCTGGAAGAGCTTGAAAAGCGGCGTAGACAGGGCAAAACCAAGACCCGGCCCGACGCGCCGAAACATGCCGTGAAGCCGGAATTCTGGGCGTCCGCCCGCGTCATCATGCCGCCGCCCGGCAAGGCATCTGTTCACCTGCGGCTGGATTCCGATGTGCTGGAATGGTTCAAGCAAGGAGGCAAAGGGCACTTGTCCCGCATGAACGCCGTGTTGCGGTCGTTCATGGAGGCCCAGAAGGGACCACGCGGCCACGGATAAGGTCGGGTCGCAACGGATGCTATAGCGGCGGCTTGAAAATTGATATTGACCACTACTGTACACCCTCATACGGCTGTTACGAGACCCTGATCTATTAACATCAACTTTTGGTAGTGCCACTTTTCATGTAACAGCGAGGCGGCGCATGCTGTTTTCACACGTTCACGTCGGGGTATCGGACTTTGATCGTGCCTTTGCCTTCTACTCTGGCGTAATGGATAAGCTCGGGTTTATCCTGAAATTCTCAAATCCAGAAAAGTCCTGGGCTGGCTGGATGGAAACAGGGGTCGCGAGGCCGCTGTTTCTCGTTGGCCGCCCGTTTGACGGTGAAGCTGCGCATCCCGGCAATGGCCAGATGATCGCGTTGCTCGCGCCCAACCGGAACGGCGTGGGCCAGTGTTATGCTTGGGCGATAGAAAACGGCGGAATGGACGAAGGGGCGCCGGCTTTGAGGCCGCACTACCACCCTGACTATTACGGAGCTTACTTTCGCGACCCTGACGGCAACAAGATCTGCGTGTGCTGCCATAGCCCCGACCCTGATGACATTCCCTAAGTCCGGGTGCCGCCATCTTCAGGGCGCGGCAGCTGGTATAGCGGATGGTCCCACCGTTCCGCCCGTCACTCCTCCTCGTCCAGGAAGAACTGATCGGCCTCCTCGTCATACGAGTACAGCTCGGCGTAGCGGCCCCAGGAGATCGCCGCCGAAAGCGTGTCCTCGGCGTAATCCGGGGACATGAAGTCCTCCAGCTCGTCGCGGAAGCGCACGGCGGAGGCGCGGTGGTTCGGGCGCTCGTCCAGCACGTGGCGGATCTGCGCCACCAGCGGCACGTTGGCCCGCAGCGCTTCCCCGAAGATCTGCTTGCGGGCGTCGGTGTCGGCCTCCACGAACGTCCGGCCGCGGTCCAGCAGGCGAAGGTCGCCCTCCTCTAGCACGCCCAGGCCCAGAAGCTGCAAGGCTTCCCCCATTGGCAGGAGGTCGTCCAGTTCAAGCTGCAGCGATCCCGCCAGCGCCGGCAGGTCGGCGCGTCCGCGATAGGGCGGCGCCGCCACCGTTTCGGCGAGGCCGGCGAGCAGGTTGGTCGAGACCCGGTGCAAGCGCATCGCCATGGTCGGCGCGGCCGGGGCGGCGGTGCGGTGCGCGGGCGCGCGCCGGGTCATCAGGGCGTAGATGTCGTCCACCATCTGCCGGAACGCCGGGTCGTGCCGGTTGCGCGGGTGGGGAAACGGCACGTGCAGCTCGCTCGCGACCCGGCCGGGGTTGGAGCTGAACACCAGGATGCGGTCGCACATCAGCACCGCTTCCTCGATGTTGTGCGTGACCATCAGCAGGGACTTCACCGGCAGCTTGCCGTCGCTCCACAGGTCGATCAGGTCGGTGCGCAGGGTTTCCGCGGTCAGCACGTCGAGCGCGCTGAACGGCTCGTCCATCAGCAGCAGGTCTGGATGCACAACGAGCGCCCGGGCCAGGCCGACGCGCTGCCGCATGCCGCCCGACAGCTCCTTGGGGTAGGCGCTCTCGTAGCCGCCCAGCCCGATCAGGTCGATGGCGGCCTCCGCCCGCTCTTCGCGGTCGGCCCGCGGCACGCCGAGCGCTTCCAGCCCAAGCTCCACGTTCTCCTGCACCGTGAGCCACGGGAACAGCGCGAAGCTTTGGAACACCATGGCGACGCCGGCCGCCGGGCCATGCAGCGCCCGGCCATGCCACAGCACCTCCCCGGCGGTGGGCGCCAGCAGGCCGGCGATGATGCGGAGCAGGGTGGACTTGCCGGACCCCGACCGGCCCAGCAGCCCCACGATCTCCCCGCTACGCAGCGACACATCGACGTTGTCGAGCACCACCAGGTCGGCGTTGCTGTCCTTGTGGTACGATTGGCGGACGCCGCGCACCCGCAGCAGGTCTTCGGCCGCAAGGGTCTGGTCCATGGACAAGCTCCTGTCAGAGGGTCAGGCGTCGGCTGGCGAAGCCGTAAAGCGGGCGCCACAGCAAGCGGTTGAAGGCGACGACGAAGCCGGACATCACCGCGACGCCCAGCACCACCTTGGCCGTGGCGCCGTCGGCCGTCGCCTGAGCGATG
Source organism: uncultured Acetobacteraceae bacterium (assembly GCA_964247175.1). Taxonomy (GTDB): domain Bacteria; phylum Pseudomonadota; class Alphaproteobacteria; order Acetobacterales; family Acetobacteraceae; genus CAHJXG01. The sequence goes on from CAXTUO010000230.1 coordinate 5,422, forward strand.
TAGGCGCCCAAGCCGTGCGCTACCAGCCTCGTGTTGCCCCAGCTCGCGACCTCCGCCACGATGGCGGCGTTCCACGAGCCGCCGGACGCGGTGATGGCGCCGGTCACGTAGTACGGGAACACCCCCGGCAGGATCACCCGGCGCCACCACAGCCAGCCGCCGACCCGGAAGTTGCGCGCGGCTTCCTGCAGGTCGCCGGGAAAGGCGCTGGCGCCGGCGATCACGTTGAACAGGATGTACCATTGCGTGCCCAGGATCATCAGCGGCGTCAGCCAGATGTCCGGGCTGCCCCCGAAGCGCACGATCAGCACGACGAAGATCGGGAAGAACAGGTTGGCCGGGAACGCCGCCAGGAACTGCGCCACCGGCTGCGCCCGCCGCCCCCATTTCGGCCGCAGCCCCAGCCACACGCCGATCGGCACCCACAGCAAGGTCGCCAGCACCATCAGCACCACGACGCGCAGCAGGGTCAGCAGCCCGAGCCGCAACGCTTCGAACAGATCCGACCAGGCAAGCGAGGCGGAGGCGTAGCTCACGATCTGCCAAAGGGCCAAAGCCAGGCCGGCCGCCAGCAGGGCCAGGAACGCCGCGTCGCCCGCGCGGGACGCCGCCCGGGCCGTTGACCGCGGCACCCGGGTGCCGAACGACAGCCGCAGGCCGCCGAACGCATCGAAGACCTTGCCGACGGCGCCCGACGCGGCGCGCAGCAGCCGGGTGCGGCGGAGCAGCTTAAGCACCCAGGGGTCCTCGGCCTCCTCGGAGGCGGTCATCTCGAAGCGGAACTTGGACGACCAGGCCACCAGCGGGCGGAACAGCAGTT
>CAXTUO010000231.1:0-6237 GCA_964247175.1 uncultured Acetobacteraceae bacterium
AGCAGCGCGGCCCGGCACGTCCACTGCGCCAGCACCGACAAGCGCCCGTAGGCCGCGGTGTCCGGCGCGGCTGCGATCCGCTCGGCCACCTCCTGCTGGAACATCAGCGTCATGCGCTCCCACAGCGCCCCTTGCCGCAGCCAGCCGACCAGCAGCGGGGTCGCCACGTTGTACGGCAGGTTTGCCACCAACTGCCGCGGCGCGGGCAGGAGCGCCGCAAGGTCCGTCCGCGTCGCGTCCGCCGCCAGCACGCGGAGCCGTCCCGGATACGCCGCTTCCAGTTCCGCAAGCGCCGTGATCGCGCGGGCATCGACCTCAATTGCGAGCACGCTCTCCGCCGCGGTGTCCAGCAGCGCGCGGGTCAGGCCGCCCGGACCCGGCCCCACCTCCACCACATGCCGCCCGGCCAGGTCGCCGGCCTGCCGCGCGATCCGCCCCGTGAGGTTCGCGTCCAGCAGGAAATGCTGGCCGAGCTTGCGCCGCGCATCCAGCCCATGCCGCGCGATGACCTCCCGAAGCAGCGGCAGCCCTGCCGCTTCAGACCCCAATGCCTCGACCTCTCGGCGGGTCAGCCTCCCGGCGGGTCAGACCCCCCGCTCGTCCAGCATCGCCCGGCGGCGCAGATCCCGCTGCAACTGCCGCGAGGCCAGCTCCACCCGTTCCTGCAGCAGCCGCTCGCTGACCTCCTCCTTGGTGGGCGCCGCCGCGTTCTTCTGCTCGCGCGAGCACACCATCAGCACGGCCGCACCCTCGTTCGCCACCACCGGCTTGCTGGCGACGCCGTCCTTCATCCCGGCGAGCAGGTTGCGCAGCGGCGCCGACGACACCGTTTCCAGCCGCACCTCGCCCGGGTTGGACGGGCGGACCGTGCCGACGCGCTGATTGGCATCCTCCATGTCCTTGCAGGTCTTGACGCTGCGGCTGATGCTTTGGGCCTGCTCCACCGCCTTTTTCTGCTGCTCGGTCGGCGCCGCCGGGTTCAGCGTGCCGACAAAGGGCACGAACACCTGGCGGATGCTCATCACCGTGGCCGTGTCCCGCCCGATCTCGCGCTTGGCGCGGAGCGAGATGATGCTGATGCCGCCCGGCACCTCGATGGGGTTGCTGACGGCGCCCGGCGGCATCTCCTGCGCGACGGCCGCGACGGCCGGGTCGAGCTGGTTCCGCCGCACCCAGCCGAGGTCGCCGCCCTGCAGGGCCGTTTGGCTTTGGCTGAACTGCGCGGCGACCACCGGGAACGGGGCGCCGGCGCGGAGCTGCGCGATCACCGTGTCGGCGAAGCGCCGGGCGTCGGCCGTCTTGGCGGGATCGTCGATGGGGATGAAGATCTCGGACACGCGGAACTCCGGCTTGCCGATCTGCTCCTTGAAGATGCGGAGCTGCTCGGCCACGTCGGCGTCGCTGACCTCGCCCTTGGCGCCCAGCTCTTCCCGCAGGACGCGCGTCCAGCCCAGCTGCACCCGCACCTGGTCGATGAGCGTCCGCATCGCCACCCCTTGGCCGCGCAGGCTGGCGCCCAGCGCGCCCTTCGGCATGCCGTTGCGCTGCTCGATCTCGCCGATGGCGTCGGCGATCTCCTGGTCGCTCACCCCGATCTTCCGGCGCTGCACCTCCTGCAGCCGCAGCCGCTCGTCAACCAGTTGCTTCAGCACCTGCGGGCGCAGCCGCGCCAAGACCTCCGGCGTGACCGGCAGCCCGGTGCTCAGCGCGAACAGCTTGCCGCGGTTGGCCACGTCGTCGTTGGTGATCACGTCCCCGTTCACCACGGCGATGATCTGCATGGCGTCGCCCGGGGCCGCCGCCTCGGGCCGCGCCGGGGGCTGCGCCGTGAGCCGCCGCGGCTGCGCCACGGCGCTTCCGGCCGCGGTCAACGCGGCAAGCAGGAGCAAGGCATTTCGATGGGACATGGGATTTCCTCCGCCGGATTAGATGCGGTTCACGCCAAACTGGCCGACCGTCTTGAAGGTGATCTGGAACAGGACCGAGGTCGCGCCGTTGTCGCCGTTCAGCGGGGTGTAGCGCTTGTTGTAGCTCACGTCGAAGATGAAGCACTCGTCCTCGTAGGTCGCCCGCACGCCGGCGCTGCTGTACTTCGCCAGGTTCAGGTCGCGCCGCACATAGGCCGACGCCCGGTACTTGTCGAACGCCGTGGAGGCCGACACCGTGGCCTCGTTCCGGTGCTGGAAGTAGCTGGGCGGCGTGGTCGGCGTGTCGTACAGGAAATACGGGTTCACCGCGGAGTAGATATAGCCGCCCGACAGCCGCAGCAGCGGCACGCCCGCGCTGCCGATGGCGTCGGCGAAGCGGATGTTGCCGTTGCGGTTGTCGATCCGCGTCCGCCCCGTCAGGTCCAGCCAGGGCGCCGGGGCGACCGTGGTGCGCGTCACGATGTCCGACGCCTTGCGTTCCAGCCCCGACCCCACCGGGAAGGTGTCGTCCCGCCGGGTGCGGTAGCTTTGGCCCACCAGCCCGTCCACCTGCGCCGATCCCACCGTCCAGTTCAAATGCAGCGCCACGTTGGCCCGGAGGCCCCCCTCCAGCCGGTCGATCCCCGGGAAGCGGTTCAGGCTGAACAGGTTCTGGTCGGTGAACTCGAAGTCCAGGCTGTCCTCGTTCGGGATGTTCTGGTTGCGCCCGCTGCCGGTGTTGGGGCCGGCGACGATCTGCACCCGCGGCTCGATCAACTGCGTGCCCCAGCCATCCCGCACCAAGGGCCAGCGCACGTCCAGCGCCACCTGCGGCTGCGCCCGCGCCGTTTCCGTGCTGCTCGCCGTGCCGTAGTTGGGGTTCTGGTTCAGGCTGGTCGCGCTGTAGGCGGCGCTGTCCACCTGCAGCGTCAGCCCGTACACCTCGCCGAACGACCCGGCGAACGGGCGCTCCCAGTTCAGCGTCGCCGCCGCGCGCTGCGTGTTGGTGCCGATCTGCCGAAGCACGTTGAAGTTCTGCGTGTCGAACCGCAGCCGACCGCCCAGCGCGTCCGGCTCCCCGAAAAAGCTGTACTCATACCGCGGCAGCACGTAGGGCAGCCGGTTCTGCCGGATGCTATCGACCAAGCCCTGATAGGCGATGCTGTCGAGCTTGGTGTACGCCCCCGTCCCGAACCCCTCGATGAACACCCGGCTGGTCAGCACGTCCGCCCGGTTGTTCACCCGGTAGTCCCGCAGGTAGCGCGAGCTGGTCGCCCGGTCGAGGTCGAAGCCGTAGCGCCAGGTGTCGTCATAGGCGAACCGCCCGCGGGCGAAGATGTCGGCCTCGACCTTGCCGAGGTCGCGTCCGATCCCCGCGTCGATGTCCAGCGTGCCGTCGTTGAAGCGGCGGCGGTATTGGGTGTTCAGGTTGAGGTACTGCTGGCTGCTGAGCGTCGGCGTGATCGTCGCGTCCGACACCTCGTCGATGGCCCAGAAATACGGCAAGGACAGGAACGCGCCCAACCGGCTCGCCTGCCCGAAGTTCGGCACCAGGAGGCCGCTTTCCCGCTTCACCGAAGGGTCCGCGTGCCAGAAATACGGGAAATACGCCACCGGCACCCCGTAGATGTCGAGCACGGCGTCGCGGTACTCGATTTTCTTGTTCTGGTTGTCCTGCACGCCGGAGCGGGCGCGGATCTGCCACAGCGGCGGCTTGCTCGGGTCGGCGGCGCACAGGTTGCAGGTCGAGTACACGACCCGCGACACCTCGTTGATCGCCCCTTCCGTCCGCCGCGCGCCGTTGGCCACCAGCTTGCCGTTCTCGGCCAGGATCGCCCGCATCCCCTTCAGCACGCCGTCGCGCAGCCCTTCCGTCAGCTCGGCGTAGTCGCTGAACAGCACCTGCCCGTCCGGCTGCACCATCACGACGTTGCCGGACGCCGCCGCCACGTTGGTGTTGCGGTCAAAGGTGATCTTGTCGGCCCGCAGCACGTTGTCGTTCTGCCACGCTTCCACGTTGCCGGACGCCGAGACGATGGCGTTGTCGCGGTCGTACTCCACGTGATCCGCGGTGAACGTCACCGGCTCGGTCCGCGTGAGCGGCTGCGGCGCCACCGTCGGCCGCGCCCGGCGCACCCCGCTGAACTGCGCCCTTGCTTCCGGCGCCCCGAGGAGGCCGGCGGCGGCCAACCCCAGCAGGAGCAGGCTGCGTCCGGAACGGTGCCCAGAATGGTGCATCGTGCGGCGGCGCACCGCGGGGGGAGGGCGGATGGCGGGCATCGGGCCTCTATACATGCCCGGCCGCGCCGGCAAAAGCCGGACCCTCGGCGGCGCCCGCAACCTGGAGGCCGTTGTGTCTTGCCGGCATCGTATGCAACCCTTGCGCGGATATCCGGCGCCCGTGGCCCGGGCTTGGCGAGGGGGGCGGGGATGGCGGGCGGCGCGGCGTGGGACTGGCAGGTCGGCGTGTTCGGCCGCAACGAGGCGTCCCGCATCGGCCAATGCATCGCCAGCATCGCACGCGCCGGGCGCGGCCTGCGCGTGCTCGCCACCGTGCTGCTCAACGGCACGGCGGACAACAGCGCGGAGGTCGCCCTGTGCGCCGCGCGTGCGGAGGCGCTGCCCATCGAGATCTACCATTTCACCCATGCAGACAAGTCGAACGCGATCAACCGGTTCTTCCACGACCTGCGCGCGCCGGCCGACGCCGTCTGCTGCGTGGACGCCTACGCCCTGATCGGGCCGGACAGCCTGTCCGGCTTCACCCGCGCCTTTGCCGACCGCCCGGACGCGCGGCTCGCCACCGGCATCGCCATCAACGGCCGGTCGGAGCCGCGGTCGGTCGAAAGGACGCTGACCGTCGGCGGCGTCACCCACGGGCAGCTTTATGCGCCGGGCCGCGCGTTCCTCGACCGGCTGACCGGGCGCGGCCTCCGCTTGCCGCTCGGCCTGTACCGCGGCGACGGCCTGCTCGGCTCCATGGCGGCGCACGACCTCGACCCAGTGACGCAGCCTTGGGAGAACCGCCGGGTGATCGGGGTAAAGGACGCGACCTACGAGATCGCGTCCCTGTCGCCCTTCCGCCTGGCGGACGTGCGCCGCCACCTGCGCCGCCGGGTCAACCACATGCGCGGCCGGTTGGAGACCGCCGCCATGAAGGAGATCATCTACATCGGTGGCTACGCGGCCTTGCCGGAGCACGCCGACGACATGATCCGCGCTTTTCTTGCCGCCCACGGGCCGCCGCCGACGCCGCTGCGGGACCGGCCTTTCATGGCGGCGGCGCTGCGCCGGGTCCGGGACGCCCGTCCGCCCGACCCGGCCGGCTTGGTCCCCGCCTTGGTCGTGTCCGCGGGGCAACCCGCGCGCGCTTAGGCCGTTGCACTCCCTTTCGATGCTAGGAAAGCCCAATGCAGCAGCGATGGCCCGGCCGCCTGTGGATCGTGCGGCACGGGGAAAGCGCCGGCAACGTCGCCCGCGACGCGGCGATGACGGCAGGCCTCCCGCGCATCGACCTCAACATCCGCGACGTGGACGTGCCGCTCAGCCCCCGCGGCGAGCGCCAGGCCGACGCGCTCGGCCGCTGGTTCGCGGCCATGCCCCCGGACCAGCAGCCGGAAGCGGTGCTCGTTTCCCCTTACCTCCGCGCCCGCGACACGGCGGCGCGCGTCCACGCGGCGGGCGGCACCCCGGTCCCGCCCGCCCGCTTCGCCATTGACGAGCGCCTGCGGGAAAAGGAGTTCGGCGTGCTCGACCTGCTCACCCGCATGGGCATCGAGACTGAGTTCCCCGACCAGGCCCGCTTCCGCACCCTGCTCGGCAAGTTCTACCACCGCCCGCCCGGCGGCGAGAGCTGGTGCGACGTGATCCTGCGGCTCCGCAGCCTGCTCGACACCCTGTTCCTGCACCATGAAGGCCAACGGGTGCTGATCGTCGCGCACCAGGTCGTGGTCCTTTGCCTGCGCTACCTGCTGGAAGGCATGGACGAGGCGCAGATCCTCGCCGTGGACCGGCAGGGCGACGTGGCCAACTGCAGCGTCACCGAGTACGCGCCCGGCGCCGAGGGCCTCCGGCTTCTCCGCTACAACCACACGGTCCCCGTCGAGCAGGACGGCGAGCAGGTGACGGACGCGCCCGACAGCCCGGTGGCGGCACGATGAGCAACGCGATCACCCCGGACCTGCTGCGCGCCATGCCGCTGCCGGCGCCGGGCGAGGACAAGGACCAGCGCGGCCGCGTGCTGGTCGCCGGCGGCAACCGCGCGGTGCCCGGCGCCGCCCTGCTGTCCGCGGAGGCCGCGCTGCGCGCCGGCGCGGGCAAGCTGCAGGTG
>CAXTUO010000232.1:0-6224 GCA_964247175.1 uncultured Acetobacteraceae bacterium
GGAAGAACTTGGGATCGATGAACTCAAAAAGACTTTGCTTGAACGTCCCGCCCAGCTCGACGTTGTAAAGCGTGATGCGGGTTTCCTGCCGCTGGGCGTCCACCACGGACCATTGCCGGAGGGCCAGCGGCGCGTCGGCAAACACCAGGGTCAACGAGCCATCAGCCGGGGACTTGGTACGGAACAATCGAAGCTGCAGTTGGCCCGGCGCCCGGGCCAGCCCAGCCACGGTGACATCGCCCGAGAGCCGCACGTTATCCTGCAGCAAAAGCCCGAGCGGCGTTGAACCCAGGGGAATGTTGCTGGTCTGCTGGAGCTTGCTGTCATGGAACACGAGCAGGCCGTGGCCGCCGACCAGCAGGAACGGGCTGGGCGGGTCGTATTGGAAGCGCATACGGCCCGGGCGCTCCAGCCAGACCTGGCCTTCGCTTGTGCCCCCGTTCGGCGCGATCTGGCGGAAGCGGGCATGCAGCGTGTGGATGCCGTTCAGGTAGGTTTCGACCCGGGCGATGTCGGCACGGTCCTGGGAGGTCAAGGCCGTGGGCGCCTGCGACCAAGCGGGCGACGCGAGGAGCGGCGCCAGGAACGGCGCCAGCAACAAGATACGACGGTTCATAAGCGGGATGTGGCGCTTGCGTCAGGCGGATGGAAGGGCAGGGGCTATACCGCCGCGCAACAAGGGCCGGGGAAAGGCGAACCGCCCGCCCGCCGCCGCGTTCTCAAGCGGGCAACCCGAGGTGACATCATGAGCGAGCCAAAAAACCCCAAAGTGACCGGCACCACCGGCGCACCCAACCCCAAGACCGGCAGCAGCGACGCGGCGCGCGGGCTGGGCGGCCACAGCAAGGACGCGAGCCATAAGCCGGACGCCCCTGCCGAGTACGTCGAAGAAAACAAGCCGACGAAGAAGGACTAGTTCAGCCGGGAGCGCAGTTCCTCGATGGCCGCACGGGTACGCAGGGCCGCGTCCCCTTGCGGCACCAAATCGAGGAAGCGCTCGTAGCAACGCACCGCGGCGCCGACGTGCTCCAACTGCTGGTTGATCAAGGCGGCTTCCCGCCAAAGCACCGACCGATCCGGGGCGATGCGCAGCATGTCCTGGATCGCTGACAAGGCGCCAGGCAAATCGTTGCTTCCAAGCCGCCGGCCTTTGATGTTGTTTTGCAGGCGAAGAAGGACGCTACGGCTCGACATCGGTTGCAGCACGCCCGGACGCAACTCGGCATCCGGGCCTTCCACCCGTTTCAGCAGGCCGCGCATGTCGGAGGCGGCCAGCGGCACGCCCCCGGCAAAGACATCCACGATCATCTGCCGGTGTTCGGGCGTGCGGCCCCGCCGGGTCGGGTTCTGGCCTTCTAAGGCCAGCAGGAAATGTCCGGGGAAATCCACCCCATGCGCGCCCCATCCAACTGCGCGGGCACAATGCAGCCACAGGATGCCCAAAGCCACTGGCAAGCCGCGTCGGCGCTCGATCACCCGGATCAGGTTGGCGTTGGCCGCATCGTCATAGCTTTCGGTGTCGCCGGCATACCCGTGGCGCCCTGTGATCAACTGAGCCAAGACCCCCGCGCGGGCAGCGAGGTCGGTGCTGGGCAGATCATCGGCGAGGCGGACCGCATCCCGTGCGAGCTCGCTGAGCTGTCCCGCGGCGGCTTGCCAGTCCGCCTCCGGCGCATCAATCCGGGCAAGCTGGATCGCAGCGCCACCGATGTCGATCTCCACGTCCGGTAACTGTCCGACCGCATCCAGCGCGTCCCGCGGGTCAATCATGCTCGGGTCCCATCCCACCAAGTTTTCAAAAATGGGATCGGACCCGGCACGCTGCAACCTATGGCGGCGGCCCTACTCCGCCGCCGGCACATAGATCGCGGCACCGCCTTCCATGAATTCGGCGCTCTTGGCCTCCATGCCGGCCAAACGCTCGGCGTCCGCCCGGATATCCTGGCTGATCTTCATCGAGCAGAACTTCGGACCGCACATCGAGCAGAAGTGGGCGACCTTGTGCGCGTCCTTGGGCAGCGTCTCGTCGTGGTAAGCCCGCGCGGTGTCGGGATCGAGGCCGAGGTTGAACTGGTCTTCCCACCGGAAGTCGAAGCGGGCGCGGCTGATCGCGTCGTCGCGCAGCTTGGCCGAGGGATGGCCCTTTGCCAGGTCGGCCGCATGGGCGGCGATGCGGTAGGTGATCACACCCGTTTTCACGTCGTCCCGGTTGGGCAGGCCAAGGTGCTCCTTGGGCGTCACGTAGCAAAGCATCGCCGTGCCGAACCAGCCGATCATGGCCGCGCCAATCGCCGAGGTGATATGGTCGTAGCCCGGCGCGATGTCCGTGGTGAGCGGTCCCAGCGTATAAAACGGCGCTTCCCCGCACTCGCGGAGCTGCTTCTCCATGTTGACCTTGATCTTGTGCATCGGCACGTGGCCGGGGCCTTCGATCATCACCTGGCAGCCTTTGGCCCAGGCCACCTGGGTCAGCTCGCCCAGCGTTTCCAACTCGGCGAACTGCGCCGCGTCGTTGGCGTCGGCGTTGGAACCGGGGCGCAGACCGTCGCCGAGCGAGAAGCTCACGTCGTATTTGCGCATGATGTCGCAGATCTCGTCGAACCGCTCGTAGAGGAAGCTTTCCTTGTGATGCGCCAGGCACCAGCGGGCCATGATGCTGCCGCCGCGGGACACGATGCCCGTGGTGCGCTTGGCCGTGAGCGGCACGTGCGCCAGGCGCACGCCGGCATGGATGGTGAAGTAGTCCACGCCCTGCTCCGCCTGCTCGATCAGGGTGTCGCGGAACACCTCCCAGTCCAGCTTGTCGGCGTCGCCGCCCACCTTCTCCAGCGCCTGATAGATCGGCACCGTGCCGATGGGTACCGGCGAGTTGCGCAGGATCCAGCCGCGGATGTTGTGGATGTTGCGCCCGGTGGACAGGTCCATCACCGTGTCGCCGCCCCAGCGGATGGCCCAGACCAGCTTCTCCACCTCCTCGGCCGCGCCGGAGGTCACGGCGGAGTTGCCGATGTTGGCGTTGATCTTGACCAGGAAGTTGCGGCCGATGATGACCGGCTCCAGCTCCGGGTGGTTGATGTTGGCGGGGATGATGGCCCGGCCGCGCGCGATCTCGCTGCGGACGAACTCGGGCGTCACGAAGGCCGGGATCTCCGCGCCGAAGCTTTCGCCGTCGGCGACGCGGGCCTCGGCCTCCGCATGCGCCGCGGCGCGGCCCAGGTTCTCGCGGTGCGCGACGTAGATCATCTCCTCCGTGACGACGCCGGCCCGGGCGAACTCGTATTGGGTGATTGGCTGGCCGTCGCGGCCTTCCAGCAGGGTTTGCGGCGCCGGGCAGGCGGGCACCAGGCGGTCTGCGGGGACGAAGCCGTTGTCCTCCGGCTTGACCGCGCGGGCGGCGGCGGGCGCGAAGCCGCGCTTGGCGAGCCAAGGCGCGCGGATGGGCGGCAGGCCGGCCGCAAGGTCAATCTGGGCGTTGCTCTCGGTATAAGGGCCGGAGCAATCGTAAAGCCGGACCGGCTCCTCCTTGGCGGAGGGGTCCAGCACGATTTCCCGGAACGGCACCAGGATGTCCGGGCGGTCCGCCGGGCTGGAATACACCTTGCGGGAACCGGTGATCGGCCCGGTGGTGACGGCGCTCGGCTTTTGCTGATAGGTCATGGTCGCCTCCCAGAAAGGACATGCGGTCGGGGCGGGAGTGGCATGACGATTCCCGTCCCTACGCCGGCATGACCCGGATCAGGTTGCACAGGGTCTCCGCGTCGCCCCAGAGTGGGCCTTCGGACTCTCAGCCCCTTACCAGGGCTCCCCTCGGATCACCTAGGGTCGGCCGGGCTGCGACGTATGTCAAGGCTTCGCCAGCATGGGGCCGAGCGCGGCGCCGCCGAACAAGTGAACGTGTAGGTGCGGCACTTCCTGCCCGGAATGGACGCCCATGTTGGACAGGACGCGGTAGCCTGGCTGCTCCAACCCCATCTGCTGCGCGACACGGCCCACCGCGCGGAAGAAGCCGGCGATCTCCGCATCGGGAGCCGTCGCCACGAAGTCGGTCAGCGCGACATACCGCCCGCGGGGGATGACCAGGATGTGCACCGGCGCCTGCGGGGCGATGTCGTGGAACGCCACCGCCCACTCGTCCTCATACACCCGGCGCGACGGGATCTCGTCGCGCAGGATGCGGGCAAAGATGTTCTGGTCGTCATAGGGTCCCTGGCCGCTTACCGGCATCCTTCGTCCTCCCTCGAACCGCCGCGGTCCCGCCACGTTTCGCTACCATAAGCTCACGGCGTGGAACGTGTCACGGTGGGCAGGGAGAAAGCGATGCGACGGGGACGGTGGATCGGGCTTGCGGCCTGCACGGCGTTGGCGGCCTGCGCGCCCGACCCGAGCGACTACTACGGCAATCTGCAGCCGGGTTACAACGGGTATGCCCAACCCGGCTACGCCCAGCCCGGCTATGCGCCGCCAACCTACGCCGGGCCGGGCTACCTTGCGCCGGATGCCGGCCCCGGCTACGCGCCGCCTTATGGCTACCCGGTCCCGGTCGCACCCGGCTACGGGTATGGCGGCTATGGCTACGGCGGTGGGCGCGACTACCGCGACCCGGGCTTCCGGGAGCGTGAGTTCCGCCGCGAATTCCAGGACCGTGGGGAGCGCGAGCGCCGCCGCGACGACCCGGGGCCGATCAACCGCGGACGGTTCGAGGGCAACCGGTTCGAGCGGCCCCGCCCACCCGAACCGCGGCGTGAACCGCCTCCGCCACCGCCGGGTCAAACCGCGCCGATCCCGGGCGGTATCTTCCCTGGCGCGCCCCGCCCGCTGCCGCGATGACCCGGCAGTTCAGGCCGCCTGCAACGGTTCCTTTGGCGCCCCCAGGCTGCTAAGCCCGCACCGATGACCTGCGAGGACTTGCCGAATGAAGCCGACCGATTATGCCCGGGTTGAAACCTACCTCCGCCGCACGCTCGGGTCCGACCGCATCCATGTCGAGGTTCCGAAGCGCAAGGGCGCCTCGGTCGAGGTCACGGTCGATAAGGAGTTCCTCGGCACCCTGCATCGCGACGAGGAGGACGGCGAGGTCTCGTTCTCGCTCCATATCACCATTCTGGAGGAGGACCTGCCGCCGCCTTCCGCCACGCGGCGTCCGGGCTGAAGGGTCAGGCGCGTCCTTCGAAGAACTTGGCGATCTTGGCCAGGAAGCCCTCGCTTTCGGGGCTGCCCTTGGCGTGCTCCTTGGCTTCGGCCTCGAACTCCTCCAGCAACTCGCGCTGACGCTTCGTCAGATGCTGCGGGGTCTCGACCGCGACCTGGACATACATGTCGCCGCGCGCCGCGCTGCGCAGCACCGAGAACCCCTTGCTGCGCAGCCGGAACTGGTCCCCGGTCTGCGTGCCCGGCGGGATCTTCACCTTCGCCCGGCTGCCGTCGATGGCCGGCACCTCCACGTCGCCGCCCAGCGCCGCCTGGGTCATCGGCAGCGGGACCCGGCAATAGATGTTGGCGCCGTCGCGCTGGAAGATCTCATGCGGCCGGATCGCGACATGGACATACAGGTCGCCCGGCGGCGCGCCGCTGGCGCCGGCCTCGCCTTCTCCGGTCAGGCGGATGCGCGTGCCATCTTCCACGCCCGCGGGGACCGACACCTGCAGGCTGCGCTCCCGCTGCACCGTGCCGGGGCCACCGCACACCTTGCAGGGGCTCTTGATCACCCGGCCGGCGCCGCCGCAGGTCGGGCAGGTACGTTCGATCAGGAAAAAGCCCTGCTGCGCCCGCACCTTGCCGGCGCCGCCGCAGGTTGAGCACGTGTCGGCCTGGCGCTCCTTGCTTTCCGACCCCGTTCCCCGGCAGTGATCGCATTGCACGCGAGTGGGCACGCGGAGTTGGGTCTTGGTGCCGGCGAACGCCTCGGCCAGGTCGATCTCCACCTGGGCGCGCAGGTCCGCGCCGGGGCGCGCGCGCGTGCTGCCCCGGCGGCCCGTCATTTCCCCGAACATCTGGTCGAAGATGTCGCCCAGCCCGCCAGCATCCTGGAAGTTGAACCCGCCGCCGAAGCCGCCGGCGCCGGGGCCGCCGCCCTGCTCGAAGGCCGCATGGCCGAACCGGTCATAAGCGCCGCGCTTCTGGTCGTCCTTCAGCACGTCGTAGGCCTCGTTCAGCTCCTTGAACTTGGCTTCCGCCTGCTTGTCGTTCGGGTTGCGGTCGGGATGGTACTGCATCGCGAGCTTGCG
>CAXTUO010000233.1:0-6221 GCA_964247175.1 uncultured Acetobacteraceae bacterium
CCTTATGACAGCTTGTCGGCCATCGCGCGCTGGGCGGCGGGCCACGGCTACAAGGGCGTGCAGGTCCCAAGCTGGGACAAGCGGCTGTTCGACCTTTCGTTGGCGGCCGAAAGCCAGGGCTACTGCGACGAGGTGCGCGGCGTGCTGCAGGAGGCCGGGCTGACCCTCACGGAGCTTTCGACCCACCTGCAGGGCCAGCTCGTCGCGGTGCACCCCGCCTATGACCTCGCCTTCGATGGCTTCGCCGCCCCCGAAGTGCGGGGCAACCCGGCGGCGCGCCAGGCCTGGGCGGTCGAGCAGATGCACCTGGCCGCCCGGGCGTCGGCCAAGCTGGGCCTTTCTGCGCACGCCACCTTCTCCGGCGCGCTCGCCTGGCCGTATGTTTACCCATGGCCGCAACGCCCGGCCGGGCTGGTCGAGACCGCGTTCGATGAGCTGGCGCGGCGCTGGACACCTATCCTCGACGCCTTCGACGCGGCAGGCGTCGATGTCGCCTTTGAGATCCACCCCGGCGAGGACCTGCACGACGGCGCAACCTTCGAGATGTTCCTCGACCGGGTGCAGAACCACCCACGCTGCAACATCCTGTACGACCCGAGCCACTTCCTGCTGCAGCAGCTCGACTACCTTTCCTTCATCGACCTTTACCACGGGCGCATCCGCATGTTCCACGCCAAGGACGCCGAGTTCCGGCCGAGCGGGCGGCAGGGCGTGTATGGCGGCTACCAGCCCTGGGCGGAGCGCGCCGGGCGGTTCCGCTCGCTCGGCGACGGGCAGGTGGATTTCGGCGCGGTGTTCAGCAAGCTGTCGCAATACGGCTACGACGGCTGGGCGGTGCTGGAATGGGAGTGCTGCATCAAGGACAGCGAGCAGGGCGCCGCCGAGGGGGCCGCGTTCATCCAGCGCCACATCATCAACGTCGCGGCCCGCGCCTTCGACGACTTCGCCGCGAGCGGGGTGGACATGGCGGCCAACCGCAAGCTGCTGGGACTGGCATAGGATGGGCGCGCCGCCGCGCCGCATCCGCCTTGGCATGGTCGGCGGCGGGGAAGGGGCGTTCATCGGCGCCGTGCACCGCATCGCAGCCCGGCTCGACGACCGCTATGAATTCGTGGGCGGCGCGCTGTCGTCCGACCCGGCGCGGGCGCGGGCCAGCGCCGCCGCCCTGCACCTGGACCCGGCGCGAAGCTACCCCGACTACGCCGCCATGGCGGAGGCCGAGGCCGCGCGGCCGGACGGGATCGAGGCCGTCGCCATCGTCACGCCGAACCACCGGCATCACGGTCCGGCCCGGGCGTTCCTGGCGCGCGGCGTCCACGTGATCTGCGAGAAGCCGATGACGCACCGGCTGGAGGACGCGCTGGACCTGCGGGCCGCGGTGCAGGACAGCGGCGCGCTGTTCGCCGTCACGCACACCTACACCGGCTACCCGCTGGTGCGGCAAGCCCGCGCCATGGTGGCGGAAGGGGCGCTTGGCGAGATCCGGGTGGTGCAGGTCGAGTATCCCCAGGACTGGCTCACGACCGCGCTGGAGGCGGCAGGGCCGGGGCAAGGCGGGCAGAAGCAGGCGGAATGGCGCACCGACCCGGACCGCAGCGGCGCCGCCGGGTCGGTGGGCGACATCGGCACGCATGCCTTCAACCTCGCGGAGTTCGTGACCGGCCTTTCGGTGGAAAGCCTGGCGGCGGAGCTGACATGCTTCGTGCCGGGGCGGAAGCTCGACGACAACGCGCACATGCTGCTGCGCTTCGCCGGGGGGGCACGCGGGGCGCTGTGGTCGTCGCAGGTGGCGGTCGGGCAGGAAAACGCGCTGCGGCTGCGGGTTTATGGCAGCAAGGGCAGCCTGGAATGGGCGCAGGAGCAGCCGAATGCGCTGGTGTTCACGCCGTTCGGCGAGCCGCCACGGCTGATCCGCCGCGCGGGCGCCGGGTCAGGGCCGGCGGCAGCGCATGCGAGCCGCATCCCGTCCGGGCATCCGGAAGGGTATCTGGAGGCGTTCGCGCAGCTGTACCGGGACTTCGCCGAGCAGGCCACAGCGCGCCTGGAAGGGCGTGCGCCGGACCCGGCCAGCCTGCTGCTGCCCGGGATCGAGGCGGGGGTGCGGGGCATGCGCTTCATCGCCGCCGCCGTGGCGTCCAGCGCCGCCGATGCCGCGTGGCGGGCGATCGAGGCCTGAAGCCGGGCGAGGCCGCGGCAACCGTGGTGGCCGTGACCACGCCTGCGCGCATCTCGGCGCGCCAGGGGATGCGAACCGCAGCGGCGTTCGTACGCGCGCACGAAGGCCCGCTTTAAAGGTATCCTTAACCTGCATGGGTTAGCTTCCCGGTTATCAGGCTCCCAAAATCAACTGTTCATGGGATGCGTGAACTGAAGGAACGCAACCCGTGGGGCAGGCCATCTTTTCCATCCGCAGCGTGCTTGTGGCCCTGGGCGCCCTCAGCATCCTGATCGCCGCGGGGCTGGCCGGCTTCGGGCTGCTTGGCATCGAGCGCCAGCTTGATGCCCGGAAGCGGGTCGTCGTGCTGGAGCAGGCCATGTGGAATCACACGAACGCCGACACATTCATGGATGACGTCCGTACCGACGTGCTGCGCGCGTTGCAGAACGTGGTTGGAACGAACAAGGAAGGCGGCGACGCCATCCGCACCGAGCTGGGGCACCACATCGACGTCCTGCGTACCTCGATTGCGGACAACCTGGCGCTTCCGCTGTCCCCAGAACTGCACAACAACTACGTCGGGATCGCGGGACTCGCCTTGGCCTTCGCCCGCGTCGGGCAAGATGCGGTGGAGCTGGCCTTGACTGATCCGGTTGCCGGGGCTGCCAACTACGAGCACTTCAGGCACGAGTTCTCAGCTTTGGAACAGATGATGGATGACGTGCGGGACGTGCTGCGCGCCGAGGTGCTGCGCGTGCGGGACGGCGCGGTGGTGACTGCCAAGCGCGCGAAACGGATGATCGTGGCGTCCTCCCTCGTCGGGGTCATGCTCCTTGTGCTGATCACGGCGGTCGCCGCAAGGATCGCCCATCGCATCACGTCCGCCCTGGCGAGTTCCCGTGAGGAGGCGCATCATCTCGCGCTGCATGACGCGTTGACAGGCTTGCCCAACCGCGCCCTCCTTGCCGAGCGCCTGGAACAGGGCCTCGCCCAGGTGCAGCGCCACAAGACCATGCTGGCGGTGATGTGCCTCGACCTCGACCGCTTCAAGCAGGTCAACGACACGGCTGGGCACCCGGTCGGCGATGCGCTGCTGCGCGCCGTCGCGGGCCGGCTGCGCGGCTGCGTGCGCAGTTGCGACACCGTGGCCCGGCTTGGGGGTGACGAGTTCGCCATCATCCACGCCCCGCTCGGCCACATGGATGAGGTTGGCACGCTTGCCCAAAGGATCGTCGAGACGCTTTCCGAGCCGTACGAGCTGAGCGGCCAGAAGGTCGTCATTGGCGCCAGCGTCGGCATCGCGCTTGCCCCTGTTGACGCGACCGACATGGGTCATCTCCTCAAGATGGCCGACGTGGCGCTGTATCGCGCCAAGGCGGACGGACGCGGCCTGTTCCGCATGTTCGAGCCTGGGATGGACACGGAACAGCAAGCCCGGCGAGCGCTCGAATCCGATCTGCGCCGGGGCGTGGAGATGCAGGAGTTCGAGCTGCACTACCAGCCCTTGGTTGACCTTTCTTCCGGCCAAGTGAGCGCGCTGGAAGCCTTGATACGGTGGCGTCATCCCGAGCGGGGCCTGGTTTCGCCGGATGACTTCATCCCGCTCGCGGAGGCGACCGGCTTGATCGGGCCGATCGGGGCTTGGGTGCTGCACCGGGCCTGCGCGGATGCGGCAGGATGGCCTCGGCACCTGAAGGTTGCCGTGAACGTTTCGCCAGCGCAGTTCAAGGGTCCCGGCCTGGTCGCGGCGGTGCTCGACGCCCTTGCGGCCTCGGCGCTGGCGCCGGGGCGTTTGGAGCTGGAAATCACGGAAACGGCATTCCTGGCCGACACCGATGCAACACTGGCCGTTCTGCACAAGCTCAGGACAGCGGGAGTGCGGATCGCGATGGACGACTTTGGGACCGGTTACTCGTCGCTTGGCTATCTGCGGAGCTTCCCGTTCGACAAGATCAAGATCGACCGGTGCTTCATCAAGGACATCGAAACCAGCATGGACTGCAAAGCCATCGTGCACGCAGTGACCGGGCTGGGCAGCAACCTGGGCATCGCCATCACGGCGGAGGGCGTGGAAACTATCGCCCAGCTGGACCAGCTTCGGGCGGACGGATGCGACCAGGTCCAGGGCTACCTCTTCAGCCGGCCGGTGCCGGCGCGGGATGTGGCGGCGCTTTTGGACCAGATGGTGGATGCGGCCTACACAGGATACGACCTCCGCATGGCAAAACACAGCCGGCCGGAACTGGTTTAGCGGCTGTCATGGACCGCGGCCGTACTGCGTTCCAGACGAACCCTGGCCCGGCCTGAACCGAACGGCCAATCCGCCACCGCTGGAACCCCGAGGCGTTCCCTGGCGGCTCAAACGAGCCGCCGCCCATTGCGGAAAAGCATGACGTGCTCGGGCGGGCACTCCACGTGGGCGGCGGTGCCGGGCGCCATGCCGCCGCCTGGCGGCACCTTCGCCTTCATCTCCGCGCCGTCCACGCTCAGCGTCAGCAGGTGCTGCCCGCCGATGGTGATGCAGTTTCCCGTGACCCGGGCCGCCATCCGTCCCGGCGCCGCCTGCGAGAACACCCGCACGTGTTCCGGACGGATGCCCGCGCGCAGCCCGGCCATGTCCCCCGGCGGGGCCGCGACCGCGGCCGCAATCCCCGCGAACCGCACCTGCCCCCCGGTTTCGCCCACAGGGTCCAGGAAATTCATGCCCGGACTCCCCAGGAACCACCCGCCGAACTCGCTGTCCGGCTGGTCGTACAGGGTCCGCGGCGCGGCGCATTGCGACAGGACGCCGGCCTGCATCAGCGCGATCTGGTCGGCCAGCGTCATCGCCTCCGTCTGGTCGTGCGTCACGTACACCACCGTCTGCCGCATCCGGCGGCGGAACTCCTTGAACGCGCGGATAAGCTGCAGCTTCGCGTGCACCTCGACGTTGGTGGTCGGCTCGTCGAACAGCACCACGTCGCAGCGCCGGGCGATGGCGCGGCCCACCGCGACCTTCTGCCGCGCGCCCATGTCGAGGCCGCCGATCCGCTCACCCCGCTGTGCCGATAGGTCCAGCACGTCCAGCACCTCGTCCACCCGGGCGCGGCGCTGGGCCGCCGACAGGCCGCGGTCGCGGGCGAGCGGCAGGCCGATGTTCTCGGCCACCGTCAGGGTCCGGTACATGACGGGGTACTGGAACACCATGGCGACGCCGCGCTGCCGGGCGGAGAGCCGGGTCACGTCACGCCCGCCAAAGTGGATTTGCCCGGCGCTCGGCGTTTCCAGCCCGGCGATCATCCGCATCAGCGTCGTCTTGCCGCAGCCGGATGGGCCGAGCAGGCACGTCACCGTCCCCTCGGCGAAGGTCATGCTCACGTCGCTGACGGCCGTGGCAGTGCCGAAACGGCGAGTCAGGCCGTCCAGGCGGATGTCAGGCAAGCGCGGTCTCCGCCGCCTGCGCCTCGCCCACGCGCTGTCCGGTCGCCGGGCTGAACAGCGCCGCCGTGCCGGGCCGGAGCGCGTAGGCGAAGCGGCTGCCGAGGCCGAGCGCCGCCGCCTGCGCCGCGGGGAGCAGCGTCACCAGGCTTTGCCCGGCGACGGTGAGGTACACGACGCACTCCGCGCCGAGGTCTTCTATCAACGTCACCTCGCCCACGCCGTCCGCCTCGGCGTCGCGCGACGGCGCCAGGTGCTCCGGCCGGATCGCCACCAGGACCGGGCCGGCGGCGACGCGCCCTGCCAGCGGGAAGCTCGCCGCCGCGGTCGTGCAACGCCCGTCGGCGACCTGGCCCGGCAGCACGTTGCAGCGGGGGAAGCCGATCATCTCGGCGGCCCGGACGTGCGCCGGCTGCAGATACACCGACGCCGCCGGCCCCGCCTCGATCAGCCGCCCGGCGTCGAGCACGGCGAGATCCTGCGCCATCGTCAGCGCTTCCAGGCTGTCCGACGTGGCGTAGAGGAAGGTCGCATTCAGTGCCCGCCGCATCTCCTTGAGGTCGTCCATCAGCCGCTCCCGCAGCTTGAAGTCGAGGCCGACCAGGGGATCGTCGAGGATGAAGATATCGGCATTCTTCAGGATGCC
>CAXTUO010000234.1:0-2505 GCA_964247175.1 uncultured Acetobacteraceae bacterium
GGGAGGGCGCCCCAGCCGTGGGACGCGGCGGCGACGGCGAGGAGGGCGGCGGTGGCGGCCCAATAGGGCGGGTAGATGCGCGCCGCGCGCCGGGCGGCGTAGCGGGCCAGGGCGGCGTGGCGGGAAGGGGCGCCGGGCTGGCCGAGGTCCGCGCCGTGGACGTGGAAGATGATGAAGCCGCTGAGCACGAAGAAGAAATCGACGCCGGCATGGCCGAAGCCGGTGAGGCCGGCCCAAGGGGCGTGGCCGACGTATTGCGGCAAGGAAAGGGCGCGCTCCGCATGGTAAAGCACGACAAGCAGGGCGGCCACGCCGCGCGCCGCCTGGAGGCCGAGCAGCGTTCGGGGCACGGGCGTCTCCTGAAGGATGCGCCCATGGTGGAACGGGTCTTAAAATGTTGCAAGTGTCGTGGGATTGGGAGGTTCGTTCTGATTTTGCATTAAATCGGGGCAGGGCGGTCCAGGCGCCCCGGCCGTGGCGGGTCAGCCGAGCGCCAGGTCGAGCCGGACGGTGATCCCGGGGTCGGCGGCGAGGGCGAGGTGGTCGCCGGGGCGATAAGTGGCGACTTCGGCGTACTGGCCGCCGGTTGGGCGGCGAAAAGCGTCCAGGGCGCGGCGCTTGAGGTCCACGATCCACAGCTCGGGGATGCCGGCGCGGGCGTAGAGCGGGAGCTTCACGGTTAGGTCGTAGCGGAGGGAGCTGTCGGCGACCTCGACCAGGAGCAGGACGTCGGCCGGGCCGGGGCGGTCGCCGGTGGCGTAGAAGTCGGGGCGCGGGCGGAGGACGGCGAAATCCGGCTCCGGCTCGTTCAGGCGGTCGAGACAGACCGGGTTCTGCACCCAGACGATGGCTTTGTTCCCGCAGGCCATGACCAAGGCCCGGTTGAGGCCGCCTACGGTGGCGGCGTGGCCTTGGCCGATGGGTGCCATGTCGATGATCTCCCCGTCGATCAGTTCCACCCGCTCATCCTCGCGGAGGATGCCGATCTCGGCCATCCGGTAATAGGCATCCACGTCCAGCTTGCGCGGGGTCGGCATGTCGGTCGCGTCGTCCATGGCGGGGCCTCCTTCCTGGGGCGGAGCGTATCACGGCGCGGTTTTGCGGGCGACCAGGGTGTAGCACATGGGGAGCTGCGCCGGGCGGGCTTCGTAGCGGTCGTACTCGGCTTCCCGGTTGGAATGGGGGAACTCGTCCAACCGCTCGATCCGCAGCCCAGCGGCTCAGCCGCAAACGCTTCGCGTTTCGGCGCCGCAGCCGGTCACGACCTCGCCGAGGCGGTGGACGAACCAGAAGGAGGGGGGCGCGCTGCCGCGGGCGGCGCCGTCGTACACGATGGCCTCCTCCGAAACGAACGGGGCGTGGGCGAAATACGAGTGGGCGGGCGTGAAGGGGTCGGCGGCGTGGGGGTCGAACATCTCGAGGAACGGGTGGGTCTCGTAGATCACCAGGCAGCCGCCCGCCGCCAGCAGCCCGGCGGCGGCGCGGAAGAAGCCGAGGAGGTCGGGCATCCAGCCGAGGACGCCGATGGTGACGAGCGCGACGTCGAAGCCGCGCGGCGCGTCGGGCGGCAGGGCGTAGATGTCGGCGTGGAGGAAGCGGGCGGGCGTCTTGGCAACGGCGTTCAGTTGCGCGGCCTGGGCGAGGAACGCTTCGGACTGGTCGATGCCGAGGGCGCTCCGAGCGCCCAGGGCCACCGCCGAGAGCACTTCGCGGCCGTTGTTGCAGCCGATCTGCACCAGCGTCCTGTTCGCGACGCCGACCGATCGGAGGCAGGCGGTGACCGTAGGGTCGAAGGTGGAGAAGCCGGGGGCGGCGAAGCCGTGGACGAGCCGGTCCCACGCCGGGCCGGTTCCGTGGTGGACGGCGGACGCGTTCCAGGCGCGGCGGTTGGCTTCCGTGGCGGCCTGGCGGTTTGGGGCCAAAGTCATGGGGCGGGGGTCATGGGGGTGTTGCCATGGGGGTGCTCCTGCTGGCTGGGCTGCGGCTTTAAGGCCGGACATGTCCCGGATCAGGGGATGGCCTTGGCCATGTAAACCCGCCGCAGCCCCTTCTCTTCCGCGCGGTGCGTTTCGGCGTAGCCGATCCTGGCGTAGAGCTCGAGGTTCTCGGCCATCGCCTCGTTGGTGTAGAGCCTGATCGTGCCGTAGCCCGCGTCCTTCGCCGCTTGTTCCGCGAACTCCAGCATGGCCCGGCCCACGCCTGATCCTTGGGCGTCGGGCGCGACCGCCACGTTGTCCAGGAGCATGGCGTCCTGCTCGGGAATGAGCACGAGGACGCCGATCACCGCGCCGCCGCGGTCAACGACGTGGACGCGCCCTCCGCGGATCAGCGCGCCGTAGTCGTCGAGCATCGGTCCCGGCGCCCGGCCGATGCGGGGCACGTAGGGGGAGTAGGCGGCCTGGACCACGGCCTCGACGGCCGGGTGGTCCCCGGCGGTGGCGACGCGCAGGGCCAGGGTCATGGCGAGGTGCCGCGGCAACGGGCGGGATTGGGGACGGGGGGCGC
>CAXTUO010000234.1:2515-6220 GCA_964247175.1 uncultured Acetobacteraceae bacterium
GGTTCGATCTACGATCCCGGGTCTTTGTCGTTCTCATCGAAGGCGATCCCCTCGTAGATGGCCGCCACCGGGATTTCGATGCCGATCTCCGGAAGGGGGAGGGTGTCGTCCTCGGTCAGGCCGGCGGCGCGGAACGGCTCGGCCGCGCCGTCGCGGGACAGCACGGTGACGGCCATTGTGTCCGATTCCACGATCACGTAGCGGCGGATCGTGGGCACGGCCCCATACTCGTGCAACTTCACGATGCGGTCGATGCGGCCGGAGGTCGGGCTGATGACCTCGAACACGACCACGGGGTTGGGCACCAAGCGGTCCCGGGGGTCGAACTTCGTGCAGGTGACGACGGCGTCCGGGTAGCGCACGGTGTCGCCCACCGTGGCGACGCCCGCGTCCGGGCCGAGCGGCTTGCACGTCTTGCTGCGCAGGCGGCTTCTGAGCTCAAAATTGATGTTGCTGATGATCCCGCTGTGGCCGAGGGTCCCGCCCGTCATGGCGACGGGTTGGAAACCGTCGAACTCATAGCGGATGTCCTGGGCTTCGGCCCAGCCGAAGAACTCTTGCCGGGTCATGATCTTGCGGAGGGCGAGGGTCATGAAGGTGAGCGTAGCATCGGCGGCGGGAATGGGGCAGGCTTTTTTGGACGACTGAGACTGCGCCAACCGTGCTGCATGAGGCGCAAGGGGCCTCACCAGTCGTCCGGTTGGCCGTCCATCCCGCGTGGCGGGCCGGAGGCTAGGCTGGAACCAGGTGGATGCTCAGCGCCTTCGTCCCCCCTGCGGCCCCGTCAGCCTTTCCGCTTCACCTTGCGGCCACGTGGCGCAGGCTCCGGCAGCGGGACCGTCAGCACCTGATCCATGGTCCACGGGTTGTCCATCGGGAACCGACTGATCTCGATGCCGGTTTCGATGGCGGCGTTTTTACGGGCTGCAGGGTAGGCTTGGGCGTACAGGCCTGGCAGGTACTGCCGCATCCCAGGCTCGTCCTCGATCAGGAACCCGATCTCCTGCCTTTGCACGTTGATGCTGAGCAGCCAGCTTCGCGTCACCTTTTCCGGCTGCGCCGTCACCTTGAGCATATGCTGCAGCAGGATGACCATCGCGCTGCGGAACGCGGCTTGCTTGCTGCGGGCCATCTCGGTCAGATACTCGGCAAGGGAGTGCCGGTCGATCTCGTCCAGCCGGCCGGCGCGCAGCAGGTCGGCCTGTTGCAGCATCCACCCGAATTCGTCCTCCTCGTAGAGCGCGCGTGCCGTGGCGTTCGGCAACGTCTCCGACCAACCCGCCACGTCCTTTGATCCCACGTCTGACATGCTCGCCACCTCATCCGCACGCATGGTAGCACGTGGGTGGTGAAGCCGCGCAGCGGTCGCAGCCGGCTATGCCGGGGTCGGACCCCGCCCTCAGTGGTTCGCCCCCGCGGCGCTCAAAGGTTCGCCCCCGCCTTGACCAGCTTCTGCGCCAGGGACCACCGGTGCACCTCGCTCGGCCCGTCGTAGATCCGGAAGCCCCGCACCTCGCGGAAGATGCGCTCCACCACCGTTTCCCCGCTGACGCCCTGGCCGCCGAGCACCTGCACGCAGCGGTCGGCGACGCGGTAGATGGCTTCCGAGCAGACCACCTTGGCGATGCTGCTTTCCGTGCCGGCGCGGTGGCCCTCATCCAAGAGCCAGGCGGTGTGCCAGACCGTGAGGCGGGTGGTGCGGAGGTCCATGTCGTTGTCGGCCAGCATGAAGCCCACGCCCTCGTGCGCCGCGAGCGGCTTGCCGAAGGCTTCGCGCTTGGTGGCGTAGGCCAGCGCGATGTCCTGGGCGCGGCGGGCGGCGCCGAGCCACCTCATGCAGTGGGTGAGGCGGGCGGGGGCGAGGCGGACCTGGGCGTAGCGGAAGCCCTGGCCGGGTTCGCCCAGCACGTCGGTTGCGGGGACGCGGAGGCCGTCGAACTCGACGACCGCGTGGCCGCCGGCGAAGCCTTGGTCCATGCTGTCCATGGCGCGGGCGATGCGGATGCCGGGCTGGTCCATGTCGGCGAGCAGCATGGTGGCGCGGCCTTCCTGGGGCCCGGCGGTTTCGCGCGCCATGATGATGGCGAAGCCGGCGCCGATGGCCCCCGTGGTGAACCATTTGGTGCCGTGGACCAGGTAGTCGGCGCCGTCCCGGGTGGCGGTGGTGCTCAGCGCCGCCGGGTCGGAGCCGGCGCCGGGGGGCGGCTCGGTCATGGCGAAGCAGGAGCGGAGGTCGGCGCGGGCGAGCGGGGCGAGCCAGCGGGATTTCTGGGCGGGCGTGGCCACGTGCTCCAGGAGGTGCATGTTGCCCTCGTCGGGGGCGGAGATGTTCAGGGCGAGCGGGCCGAGCACGGAATAGCCGGCTTCCTCGAACACGACGGCGCGGCCCACGTGGCTGAGGCCGAGGCCGCCGTATTCGGGGGACACGTGGGGGGACAGCAGGCCGGCGCGGCGGGCCAGGGCGTTGAGCTCGCGCTTCAGGTCGTCGCCGGGGCCGTGGCGGTCCTGGCGGGGGTCCTGCTCGAAGGGGATCACCTCCTCGCGGATGAAGGCGCGGGTGCGGAGCTGGAGGTCTTGCAGCTCGGGGGGGATGGAGAAGTCCATTTTGGGTCCTCGGGCGGGGGCTTAGAACATGCGGCCGGCGGACACGTCGTGCGCGACGTCCAGCAGGCCGTGGGCGAGGGGGCCGAAGGCGACGTAGCGCGGGTCGGTCGTGGCGCCCTTGCGGTAGAGCGCGTGCAGTTGGAGAAAGATGACGCCGAGCTTGAGGATGCCCAGGGTGCGGTGGAAGCGGAAATCGTCGAGGCCGCGGCCGGTGCAGGCGGCGTAGGCTCCGGCCGCCTGCTCGCGGGTCAGGAAGCCGGGGGCTGCGGTGGGCATCTGCCCCAGCGCGTGCATGGCAGGGGGGTCGCCGGGTTCGGTCCAGTAGCTGAGCAGCGTCGCGAGGTCGAACAACGGGTCGCCGCGGGTGCCCTGGTCCCAATCGACGAGGCCGGTGGGCTGGAGCGTCGCCGGGTCGAGGATGAGGTTGTCGAGCTTGAAGTCGTTGTGCAGCAGGACCGGGGGGCCGTCCGGGACCTTGTGGGCGTCGAGCCAGGCGCCGACCTCGGCGATCAGCCCGGCGGTGGCGCCCTCGGCGACGGCCAGGCCGCGGCGGCGCCAGCCGTCCACGGCGCGGGCCAGGAAGCCCTCGGGGCGGCCCAGGGTGTTCAAGCCGAGGGAGGCGGTATCGACGGCGTGCACGGCGGCCAGGGTGTCGATCAGGGTGGCGGAAAGCTGCGGGCCGGCGTGGGCCAGGTCGTCGGGCAGGGCCGCACGGATCACCCGGCCTTCACGGTACTCGATGACCTGGAAGGGGACGCCGAGCACGTCCGGGTCGGTGCACAGGTGCAGGCTGCGGGGCGCGATGGGCAGGGCGTCGGGGAGGACGGACAGGATGCGGTGCTCGCGCGCCATGTCGTGCGCGCCGGGCGGCAAGGGGCCGGGGGGCGGGCGGCGGAGGACGTAGGGGGTGCCGGACAGGTGGATCAGGGTGTTGATGTTGGCGAGGCCGCCGGGGAAGCGGAACGGGGGCGGGTCGGCGTCGAGGGTGAGGCCGTGGCGGGACAGGTAGGCGGCGACGCGGGGCCAGTCGGGGTCGTCCATGGGGGGAGCTTGGCAAGGGGCGGGGGGAAGGTAAAGCGGGTGGCAGCACGGCGACGGCGG
>CAXTUO010000235.1:0-6203 GCA_964247175.1 uncultured Acetobacteraceae bacterium
GTAGCGGTTCATGATGTGCAGGCGGTTGCGATGCGCCATGCGTTCGGAATGCAGGGAGGTCGCGATGTTGGCCGCGATGGCCGCCACGCCGACCGCGAACCAGACGCCCAGCAGAATGGCGGATTGCGACCAAAGTTGGTCCGAAGGCAGCTTGTCGGAGCGCGTCAGCAACCCGATAACCCGGCCGAACAGCACGGGGTCCAGAAACTGCAGCCCGGCCACGATGACGTTCGCCACGCCCAGCATGATCGCCAAGTGCTTGTCGGACCGCAGAACCGCGAGAGCCTGCCGGTAGATTTTGAGGAAACGCATGACGCCATCCGCTGCGGGCAAGAGTGACCGGGGTAAGCGCGCCGTTCGGCGACGCGCACCGGCATCTACGCGCAGATCGCGGCAACAAGAGGGCAGACACAAAAGATTTTTTGAAATCAGCCGGGTCAGGTTGGCTGCGCCCGAAACCATACAGAAGGGCTGGCGAACTCGTCCTGCGCCGCGACCGTCAGGATTTCGCGGGAGCCGGCCTCGGCGGTGCGGCGCAGCAGGCCATGGACGGCGCTGCCGGCCGCTTCCAGCGCCGCCTGCGCCTGGCCGGTCCGTAGGTGATGGAACAGGAACAGGGCGGCGACCGCGTCCCCGGCGCCGTTCACTGATAACGGCAGCAGCGGCGTGCGCAGCAGGTGGGCGCCTTCCGCCCCGACGGCCAGCATGTCCACGACGCCCGGCGGCGTGTCGCCCGTCTGCAAGCTGGTCACAAGCACGGTCCGCGGCCCGCCCGGCGCCATCATCGCCCGCAGCCGCGCGACCGCCTGCAACGCGTTGGCGAGCGTGGCGCAGGATTGGCCGGTCAGGTGCTCCAGCTCGAACTGGTTGGGGGTCAGGATGTCGGCGGCGGGCACGGCGCGGTCGCGCAACAATTCGGCGATGCCTGGGCGCACGTAAACGCCCGGGCCATGGTCGCCAATCACGGGATCGCAGCAATACAGCGCGGCCGGGTTGGCGGCGCGGACTCGGGCGACGGCGTCCAGGATGGCCTCGCCGATCCCCGGGTCGCCCATGTAGCCGGATAGCACCGCGTCGCAGGACGGCAGCACGCCGCGGGCGGCGACGCCATCCACCAGGTCCCGCACCGCCGCCCCGGTGAACACCTGGCCGGTCCAGGCGCCGTAGCCCGTGTGGTTGCTGAACTGCACGGTGTTTACCGCCCAAACCTCGGCGCCCAGCCGCTGCAGCGGAAACACGGCGGAGGCGTTGCCGACATGGCCGTAGGCGACCCAGGACTGGATGGAGAGGATGTTCACCGCGTCAACCCGCGCCGCTACGCGCAGCGGCCCCCATCGACCGGGAGCAGCACGCCGGTGATGAAGCTGGATGCGTCCTCGGCGAGCCACAAGCAGGCGTTGGCGATGTCGCCGGGCGTGCTCATGCGGCCGAGCGGGATGGTGGAAAGGAAGCGGGCGCGGTTCTCCGGGGTGTCCGGGACGCCCATGAACTCGGTCAGCAGGTTGGTGGCGCCGATCACTGGGCACACCGAGTTCACCCGGATGTTGTCCGGCGCAAGCTCGGTCGCCATGCACTGGGTGATGGTGTTCACCGCGCCCTTGCTGCCGTTGTACCAAACGAGGCCCGGGCGCGGCCGGATGCCCGCGGTGCTGCTGATGTTGATGAGCGACCCGCCCCGGCCCTGACGCTGCATGGCCGGCACGGCCGCCTGCGCCATCCAGTAGATCGACTTGACGTTCACGGCATAAACCCGGTCGAACTCGTCCGCGCCCACCTCCAGCATCGGGCGGTTGCGGTGCGTGGTGCCGGCGTTGTTCACCACGATGTCGAGGCCGCCGAAGTGCTGCACCGCCCCATCGACCATGGCCTGCACGTCCGGCCCGCGGCTCACGTCGCCGGGCACTGCGACGGCAGCATCGCCAATGTGGCCCGCAACCGTTTCTGCGGCCTCGGCCCGCAGGTCGGCGCAGACAACCTTTGCTCCCTCCGCGGCGAACAGTCGGGCGATGCCCTCGCCGAAGCCGCCGCCCGCGCCGGTCACCAGCGCCACCTTGCCTCCTAGCCGCATTGCCGTTCCTCCCCTTGTGACGGGGCACGCTAGTCGCCGGGCAAGGCGGCGGCAACGGGGTTGCGGCCCGGCGCAAATCCGCAGGATTTCGCTGTGCCCGCGCCCGCTTATCCGGCATCCTGGACAACCAAGCAGCAGCCTGCCTATGCCCGACCCGCTGCTGTTCCAGCCGATCACCTTCCGGTCGGTGACGGCGCGCAACCGCATCGCGGTTTCGCCGATGTGCCAATACTGCGCGACGGACGGGTTGGGGGATGATTGGCACATCCAGAACCTGGGCGCCAAGGCGATGGCCGGTCCGGGTTTCGTGTTCACGGAAGCGACGCACACCTCCGCCGTCGGCCGGATCACGCCGGGCTGCCTGGGGTTGTGGGATGCAGAACAGATGGCGTTCCTGCGCCGGGTCACGAAGCTGATCGAGTATGGCGGGGCGGTGCCGGGCATCCAGATCAGCCATGCCGGGCGCAACGCCAGCAGCCAGCGGCCGTGGGAAGGCGGGCAGGCCCTGCTGCCGGAGGATGGCGGCTGGGTGCCGCTGGCCGCGAGCGCCCTGCCCTTCCACGCGGACGCGGTCACGCCGCACGCCATGGACACGGAGGAGATCCGCGGCGTCGTTTCGGAGTTCGCGCACACGGCCCGTCTGGCGCGCGAGGCCGGGTTCCGCATCATCGAACTGCACGCGGCGCATGGCTACCTACTGCATTCGATGCTGTCGCCGATCTCCAACGGGCGCAACGACCGGTATGGCGGCGACCTCGCTGGGCGGGCCGCCATGCTGATGGAGGTGATCGACGCCGTGCGGGCGGAGTGGCCCGACGACCTGCCGCTGTTCGTGCGGCTGTCCTGCACCGACTGGATGCCCGGCGGGTTGACGGCGGACGACGCGGTGCAGCTCGGCCGCTGGCTGCGGGCGCGAGGCGACGTGGATTTGATCGACTGCTCCACCGGCGGCGTGTCGCCCGCGGCCCGCATCCCGTCCGTGCATCCGGGCTACCAGGTGCCGTTCGCCGAGCGGGTGCGGACCGAGGCGGGGATCGCCACGGGCGCGGTCGGCATGATCCGGGGCGCTGAGCAGGCGGCGGAGATCGTCGCCAACAACCGCGCCGACCTGGTGTTCGTCGCCCGGGCCGTGCTGGCGGACCCGGCCTGGACGCTGCGTGCGGCCGAGGCGCTGGGCGTCCGGATCGAGCTGGTCAAGCAGTACCAGCGCGCCCGCGCCTGACCTCTGCATCTCGTCCCCATTGAACCGGCAGCCGACAAGCCGCGTTGCTCGCTTATCGAAATGGAGGGTAGCCCGTGTCACGACGAATGGTGTCCGCCGCTTTTGCCTTCAGCATGGGCCTCACCGCGGCGGCCGGCACGGCGTGGGCCGACCGCTGGGATGACTATGGACCCGACCGCCGCCGCGAGCATTGGGAGCATGAGCGGTGGGAACGCCGGCGCGCCTACGAGCGGCAATACCCGCAACCCGGCTATTATGCGCCGCCGCCGGTCTATTACGCGCCGCCCCGTGCCTACTACCCGCCGCCGCCGTATGCGCCGCCCGGCGTCGGCCTGATCGTGCCGTTCCGTTGAAAATGAAAGGTTTGGCCATGACAAACCGGATTCCGCAGCTGCTTGCGCTGCTGGTGACGGTCACGGTGCTGGGCGGTCCAGCCTGGGCGCAGAACCCCGCGCCCTCCGCGCCGGCGCAGGCCGCCCGGCCGGAGCGTGGCACCGCCGCGCAGGTCGAGCGCCGCATCGCCGGGCTGCAGCGCCGGCTGAAGATCACGCCGGAGCAGCAGCCGCAATGGGACGCCTTTGCGGCCGTGATGCGACAGAATGCCGCGCGTATCGAAACGTTGCAGCGGGAGCGCGCCGACAAGGTGGCCACGATGAACGCCCCGGACGACATGCGCTCCTATGCGGACGTGGCGCGCGCCCACGCGGATGACCTCCAGCGCTTGGCCGCGGCGTTCGACACGCTGTATGCCGCCATGACCCCCGAGCAAAAGGCCGCGGCGGACCGGACCTTCCACGAATTCCAGGGCCGCCGGGCGCGGCCCCAGCCCTGACGGCTTGTGGCGCGGAGGGCGACGCGACTATATCCTGCGGCTCTGCCGCCGGTCGGTATCGGCGGCCTCCATGGAGCACACGCGATGAAGCCCGGCATTCACCCAGATTACCACGAGATCACCGTCATCATGACGGATGGCACTCAGTTCAAGACGCGCACCTGCGCCGGCAAGGCCGGGGACACGATGCGGCTGGACATCGACCCGAAGTCTCACCCTGCCTGGACTGGGGTGCAGCGCCTGATGGACACCGGCGGGCAGGTCGCCAAGTTCAACAAGAAGTTTGCCGGCCTGGGCATACGCAAGTAGCCGCCTGCCGCGTTTTTTCCGCAAGAATCAGGCGCCGCACCCCCTTGAACCGGGGTGCGGCGCTTTCTATTTCAGCGGCGTTCGAGGCGCCCATCCGGGGCCACGAAGCCTAGATCGGACCGGCTCATTCGGGCGGTCCACATCGAGACCTTGCTTTTTGGGGGTTTATTCCATGACGTACGATTTTGCTCCGCTGTTCCGTACTGCCATCGGCTTCGACCGCATGGCCCGCCTTGCCGGCGCGGCCCAGGAAACGGTGTCGCAGTCCTACCCGCCCTACAACATCGAGCGCATTGGTGATGACAGCTATCGCCTCACCATGGCCGTGGCTGGCTTTGCGCCGGACGACCTCGAGCTGACGGTGCGGGAAAACTCGTTGATCATCACCGGCCGGGTCAAAGCCGAGGCCGAGGCGGGCGAGGTGCTGTTCCGCGGCATCGCCGGCCGTGCTTTCGAGCGTCGGTTCGTGCTCGCCGACCATATCGTGGTTGACGGCGCCGACCTGCAGAACGGCCTGTTGCATGTCGGTCTGAAGCGTGTGGTGCCGGAGGCGTTGAAGCCCCGCCGCATCCAGATCGGCAGCAACGCGCAGGCGACGCCGGTGATCGCGAACGACAGCAAGGACGCTGCCCAGGCGGCGTAACGGCTGGTTGCTGGAAGGGGCCGGGCCGCAAGCCCGGCCCCTTCTTTTATGTTGAACGCTTGAACACGCTGTCCGCCGCCGCGCGGTGCCCTTGCTTGCGGCTGATCTCCTGTTCCGCCCGGGCGATCTCGCTCCGTAGTTCGGCAATGTAGGTTTCCAGCTCTGCCACGCCCAGGGCGTCAAGCGAGGGCGGTGCAAGCTGTTTTGGTCGCGGCGCCTCGTCCTCGGTCAATACACTTCCCATGTGCCTCTCCATCGACAGATCGCTTGACCCTCGGGATAACGTGGGTCCATACCCTGGTTTTTCCGTATCGGGCCGCCTTGCTCCGCCATGGCTGCCGTGCGGTGCTGAAGGACAGTAAGGTAATGAGCCTCCCATTGATGCCAAAGGCCACCGCCGTTTGGCTGATTGAAAAGACTGCGCTGACGTTCACGCAGATTGCCGAGTTCTGCGGCATGCACCCGCTGGAGGTGCAGGCGATTGCCGACGGCGAGGTCGCCCAGGGCATCGTCGGCTACGACCCGGTCTCCAACAGCCAGTTGACCGCAGACGAGATCAAGCGTTGCGAGGCCGATCCCGCCGCTCGGCTTAAGCTGGTCCCGGCCAGCAACCCGATCAACAAGCGGTCCCGCGGGGCGCGCTACACCCCGGTGGCTAAGCGCAATGACCGGCCGGACGCCATCGCCTTCGTTCTGCGGAACTTCCCGCAGTTGAGCGAGGCCCAGGTCATCAAGTTGCTGGGCACCACGAAGGACACTATCCAGAAAGTACGCGAGCGTAGCCACTGGAACAGCACCAACATCAAGCCGCGTGATCCCGTGATCCTGGGGCTTTGCACGCAGACGGATTTGAACGCGATGGTGACGCAGGCCAACGAGCGTTTGGCGCGGGACGGCAAGGCCGTGCCTGTCCCTCCGCCGCCCGAGGCCGACGAGGCCGCCTGAGTTGGCAGGCGGCCTGCTGGCCTGAGCTTGGCTGATGCGGGTTAGCTGCGCAGCCGCTCCATCTTCTCTTTCAGCCGCAGCTTCTCGACCTTGAGCCGCGCCAGGGTGTCGCTGTCCGGCTGGGGGCGATGGTCCTCGTCCGCGATGCGGTGCTCCAGGGTGGCATGGCGCTCCTTGAGGGTCT
>CAXTUO010000236.1:0-6197 GCA_964247175.1 uncultured Acetobacteraceae bacterium
CTACAAATGGAACGTCACGTAGAAGACGGGTCCCTGCAAACGTAGTTGCAGGTAGTCCATCTCGGACTTGGTCCGTTTCTCGAACAGGTAGCGGTACCCTACCCCTGCGGTGAAATTGCCCAGCCAGTCCGAGGTGAACGAATGGGCGTAGCTGGCCAGGAACTCGTGACCCATGCGGCCCGGCGAGGCGAAAGACGTGTAGCCTTCCAAGCGGATGGAGCTACGGTTGCGTGCCACGTCGATGCGGGCGCCGGCGACGGGCGCCCACCAGCTGGGGTTCAGCTTCGCCAGGGTGCCGTTGGGCGTGTCCACGGCCACACTCAGATCCGTGAAGGCGGCGCCGACGAACGGGGCGACCCTGATTGTGACGGGGGCACCGCCGAGCCTGCCGACCTCCCCCGGGCCGAACGCCCACCCTGCCGCAAAGGTCGCGAAGGTGGTGCCAACCGGGATGGTGGTGCCCGCCGGCGCCATCGCCGGGCCTGGAAGCGTGATGTGCGCGTAGGTGACATCGGCCAGAAGGAAGGCTGGCCCCTTGCTGACCTCAACCTGACCGAGGGCAAGGCCATCGAGGTGGGACAGGATGCGCCCGAGCGACACGTTCGCGGCCAAGGGCGCACCACCGATCACGCCTCGCGTGGATACGCCGATGCCCCAAAGGTTGGGCGTGAAAGCGATGTTGACCGGCGCTTGCAACACATCGTTCAACGCATCGGCCAGCACCCCCTCCGCCGCCGCTGCCGGCGCGTGCAGGATGGCCAGAACCGCCGCGAGCAGTGGCGGCCTGTACCGTCGCGATCCCCGGGACATGACGGGCTGGCCGGGCATCCTCAGCCGTCCCGCTCCGGTTCTGCGGCCGTGAACGGCACGGTAGCTCCCTCGTTCAGGACCACGTAGGCCCGGCGCCAGGGCTCCGTGCCCAGCAGGCGCCAGCTATGGCCGGTGCCCTGCGTGTCCTCCGCCAGCATGATGTCGCCGGGCTTCATGACGACGGTCGCTCCGGAACCGGTGGTGACTTCGATCGTTCCCGACAGCGAAATCACGAACTGACGCGTGGGCGCGCTGTGCGGGGCATAGGTGCCGCCGCTTTCGGTTTCCCGGAACGAGATGCTCGACACCAGGGCGTTGTCGCTCAGCACATCGCCGCGCACCCTGCTCGCGAGAACGATCGTGCCTTCCTTGAAGCGGGACGCGCCGTCCGCCCCGGACCACAAGCGCACGCAGCGGATGGTCCGGGTTGCAGTCATGCTGGAAGGCTCCGCTCAGGCATCCTTGCCTCCGTGCAGCCGTGTCATCCTGACCAGGCGCGCGATGGACCCGTCGACATCGAGCGCCAGCACGGCGTCGAAGATCTCCGTCGCGCGCTCCGTGCCGAACACGGCCCCCGCTTCTCCCATGAACTTGTGCTTCAGCGCCGCATCGCCCATCCAGTTCTCGGGATCACCGCTGGGCACGTCCACGCGCAAGGATGCATTCTCGACACCGTCCACGGTGACGATCGCCGCGCCATCCGCCAGGTCGGCGTTCAGCTTCTGGACCATGGCCTTGGTGACCCCCAACAGCTCCGGGTCGTGCAGCTTGTCGTAGCTCCTCCAATCAACCTTGCCGTCGAGCCAGGCGGCGGCGACTTGGAAGTACACGCTGAACTGCGCATCGACGATCGACCGCGGCGCGATCTTGAACGGTTCGTCTCCGCCCACGATCTGGGTGGCGACCGCGTTAATTTCCACGATCAGCTTGGCGGTCGCCCGCTTGTCGTCCGGGACCTGCGTGCGCAGCTTCAGCGCCGCATCGATCGCGGCGTGGGTCAGGCGGCAGGACGGGTAAGGCTTGATGCCGGTCCGCAGCGTGAGCCAGTCGGTGCCGAGCGAGTCCGTGAGCTTCGCCGGGTCGGGCGAGGGCGAGTAGGCGTGCAGCAACCCGTACTCGCCTTCAAAGGCCGAAGTGGCGCCGATCACGCCGGCTTCCGCCAATGCGGTGATAATGAAGGCGTCGTGCGCGGCGAAGCCCGGGTGCAGCCGCTTGTTGTAGGACCCGTTCGCGAGGTACTGCATGGACCCTGCAGCCTTGCTAAGCGCTAGACCCCAAGCGCATTCCAGGCGGTGCGCGTCATAGGACCGCAGCTTGCCTAGTGCTGCGACCGCCCCGAAGATGCCGGCGACCCCGGTCACATGGAAGCCCCGGCTGTAGGCGCCCACGGTCAGGGCCTCGCCCAAACGGCACTCGACCTCGTATCCCACCGCTAGCGCTTCCAGGAACGCGTCACCGCGCACGTCCGCCCGCTCCGCCTCGGCAAAGGCGGCCGCGATCACCGCGGCACCGGGATGGCCGACCATCTGGATGCTGGTGTCGTCGGCATCCATGGAATGCGCGTGGGCGCCGTTCAGCATGGCCGCGTAGGGATACGAGTAGGTTCGGGTGTCGCCGATCACCGTCGCCGGCCCGCCCCCGTCGTCCAGCCGCCGCACCGCCGTGTTGATGGGCGGGCTGCTTTCGACGTTGCTCGCGGCAAAGGCGCTGTTGCCGATGTTGTCCAGCAGCAGCCGGCGCAGGTGCGCCACCAGGTGGTCAGGCAAGGTCGCGTAGGTGCTCGAAACCACGAACTCCGCGAGCGCGTTGGTCGCACCGGTGCCGGGCAGGGCGTCGGTGGAAGCGGCGCCCGTCGCGGGCTCGTACTTGGCGCGGGCAGCAGTGCCCATTCCGTCGGTCGGCTTCTTGTCCGTGGATGCCATGATGGTGCCTTTCATTCCTCGATGACGACGCCGGGTCCGGTGTTCTGCACCTGGACGCCGTCCCGGTCCTCGATCGTGTCGAATAGGTCCTCGGGGTAGTACGCGTTGCAGTCCATCAGACGGCGCGACGTGCGGCTGAATCCGAGGTTGTCGAATGCCACGAAGGGCGCATCGTCCACCGCATGCGCTTCCACGCGGGTGGGCGTGATGCCGGATGGGGTGCCGATCAGCAGGAACCCGTCCTTTCGGCCGGCAGTCACCTGCTCGACGACCGACCCCTTCACCCGCGAAGCCGCGGCGAGGCAGATCGACCCGGTACCCGGCACGCTTTCATGCAGCTTGCCCATGAAGATCACCCGCGACCGGATGTCGATCTCGCCGGGCTCCACCGACTGGCCGTTCAGCGTCTTGTAGGCATCTGGCTCGGCGATCAGCGCCAGCATGGGAAGCCCGGGGGAAACCTCGTCGATGTTCTTCCAGGACTCGACCATCTTCATCAGCACGGCCGCCTTGCCGCGGACTTCCCGCACCTTGTCGAGCAGCCCGGCATTGCCGTCGATCTCGTCGACGAGTTCGCTGCCCGAAATGCCGAAGTCGGCGGCTTTGACGAAGACCAGCGGGTTGGCCGCGTCGATCAGGCTGGCATCGACCGTGCTGCCGTCTTCCAGCTTGATCTGGTCGACCGGGTTGCCCGTGGGCAGCAGGTTGCCCGTCTTGGCACCCACGGTTCCCGCCCAGTTCATGGCGATTTCCGCACCGCTGCCCGGCACCCCGCCCACCACGAACGACCCAGTCACGCGCGCCTTGCCATTGCGCACCGGCACGTCGGCCACGATCACCGCATTGGTGTTGGTGTTGAAGATGCGGATGCGGGTGTTGCCTTCCACCACCTCCACCAGGCCCTCGTCCACGGCGAAAGGCCCCACACCGGAGGAGATGTTGCCGCAGTTGCCGGAATAGACGAGCGCATCGTCCCCGACCGACACCTGGACGAAGGTGTAGTCCACGTCGGCATCCCGCCGCTGGGAGGTGGACACGATTGCGATCTTGGAGGTGATGGCGCGCGACCCGCCCAAGCCGTCGATCTGCACCACATCGGGCGAGCCCATCAGGCGTTGCAGCAGCCGGTCGCGCCGCTTGCCGGGCACGGGCAGGTCCTCGTTCCGGAAGTAGAGGCCCTTGCTGGTGCCACCGCGCTGCAGGACGCAGCGGATGGTTTTCTGGTCGTTTTCGCCCTTCATCGGCGCGCTCCCATGGTTCGGTTCAGAAAGGATGCTGACCGCGACGTCGCTGCGATCCTGCGCCGGGGCGCGGGGCCTCGGCGATCCATTCGGCGCCGGTGCAGACCCGTGCCCGCGAGGGCAGGATGTCTTCCAGGATGGCCGAATGGACCTGCGGCTTGGGATCGGCGCAGCAGTCGGACAGGATCGTCACGTCAAAGTCCGCGTCGATCAGCTCCAGCGAGGTCGACAGCACCACACCGCTGGTGCTCAACCCGCACAGTACGACTGTGGACGGCCTTTGCGCGCGCAGGATCGTCCACAGGCCGCTGCCGGCAAAGGCGCTGAACCGCTTCTTGTCGAGGACAGGCTCCCCGGGCAAGGGCCGCACCATGTCCACCAGCGCGCTGGTGGACCCAACGAGACGGTCGGTTCCCCTTAGGCCGCCGAAGACGCGGTTGCCCGCCGCGACCTCGGGATGTCCGGGCAGGAAACCCACCTTGGTGTAGATCACGGTGAGGCCACGCCGCCGCGCTTCCTCGATCGCCCCGAGCGCACTGCCGGTTGCGTCGAGCGTGTAGAGCTGGTCGCCGACGCCGACCATGAAGTCGAGAGCGAGGAATAGCGTGCTCATGAATCGAAGTATGGTGTGCAGCTCATGCGCCATACAATGGTAGAATGCTCGATGAGAGCCAGGCAGAACTAATATCGACAAAGCCGATGCAAGCAATCGGTTCGTCAAGATCAAGGGTCGTGCGGTCTTGCAATCTGGCTGCTGTACTGCACCGACCCCTGCTGCGAGGGTAGGAGGCGCAGGCCGTCAGGGCTCCTGCGGCTGGAGTACGGGCGCCGATCCATGGATGGCTGGTTCAAAGAAGGCAGGCGACACGGACGTGATCAAGTCGATGAACACCTGCGCCAGCTCCCTGACCTTGACCGCATGCCTCAGCTCGTAATGAATCAGCCCTGCCGAGGGCAGAAGGTATCGGCTTTGGATGATAGGCATGTCGGCGGGAACCATGGCGCGGGGCAGGATGCAAAGGCCCAAGCCTGCACGGGCCGCAGCGATCAGGTCATGCAGGGTGTCGCTCTCGAAATGGATGGCATAGGGACGTCCAGCGGCTTCGAGCAGACGCGTCAGGTGGTGACGCAGCATGCTGGGCCGTGCCCGCACCACCAACGGCACGCGACCGCGGCCGCTCGCCACCAACTGCTTCTCCCCGGTCCAGGCCAGCTCATCCGACCAGATCCGGGTCCGTCCAGGTCGGTCTTCGACAGTGGCGATGATCGCGACATCCAGGACACCTGTATCGAGGAGCCTGAGCAGCGCCGGCTCCTGATCGTTCCGCACGACTATCTTTACGTTTGGGCGTATGGCGCGGAAGCGCAGCAGCACCTCCGTCAGCAGCGGGCTTTGCAGGCCGTAAGGCAGCCCGATCCGGATTACGCCCGCCAGGCGAGGTTCCGTCAGTTGACGCATGGCGTCTTGTGTCAGTGCGAACATCTGCTGCGCGTAGGACATCATGCTTTCGCCGTCCTCGGTCAGCCGCATGGTATGCGCAGACCGTACGAACAGCCTGCGCCCGACTGCCTGCTCCAAACGCTGGATTGCCGCGCTGACCGTTGACTGGGACAACCGCAAGGCATGCGCTGCTCTCGTGAAGCTGCCAGTCTGCGCGATCTCGATAAAGATGGTCAGCAACGCCGGGTCGAATGGATGGGGCTTTTTCAAATTGGTGTCTCCAGGAAGGTGACTGATGGGCTGAGCCGGTGTAACCGCGCTCGTTCAGCCTTCCAACCCTTCCGAGCCGAAGCGTTCGGGGTCGACCATCGAAGGCTGCGAACGGCTTTGTTGCAGATGTCACGCTGCGCTTAACCGGGCTCTGACTCACTTTGCGTGCTGGGAGTTGATCGACGGCGGTTGAGTTGGCAAGCCTCAGCATGCAGACGAACTTGGACTGGGCTTTTGGGCCCGAAGTAAGCGTTCTCGCGGCCGAGCTGAAGGACGGCACCTGGCAGGTTTCGGCGCTCGGGCAGGGAGAACGGACGTGCCCAGGTTGCGGCATGGACGCGACGGTGCGGCACAGCTGGCAGCGCCGGCGCTTGCAGGACCTGCCGGTGCAGGGAGCACGGGTGACGCTGAACTTGCAGGTGGGCCGCTGGCGGTGTCGCAATCGCGCGTGCAAGCGGCGGCACCGTCAACTTGGCTGCTGGCTTGCGGGATGGGGCTGCGCCGGATAGGCGG
>CAXTUO010000237.1:0-6146 GCA_964247175.1 uncultured Acetobacteraceae bacterium
CCCCGCAACCGTGCCGGTACGCAGGCCGTTGGCGAGCCACCGCACCCGCTGCGCGGAAGAGCCGTGGGTGAAGCTGTCCCGCACCACGGCACGGCCGGCCGCTTGGCTGATCCGGTCGTCGCCGATGGCGGTGGCCGTCGCGACCGCCTGCTGCAGGTCGTTGTCGTCGATGTTGCGGTGGCGCTGGTTCATCGCGTTGGCCCACACGCCAGCCAGGCAGTCGGCCATCAGCTCGGTCCGCACCGACAGGTCGTTGGCGGCGGCCCGGTCGCCCTCCCCTCGCGCGGCACGCTGCGCCGCCTGCACGCGGGGCAGCAGACCCAGCAGGTTCTGCACGTGGTGCCCGACCTCGTGCGCGATGACGTAGGCATAGGCGAAATCGCCGCCTCCGCCCATGCGGCGCTGCATGTCCTGGAAGAACGACGTGTCGAGGTAGAGCTTGCGGTCGAGTGGGCAGTAGAACGGCCCCATGGACGCCTCGGCGGAACCGCAGCCGGACGACGTGACGCCGGAGAACAGCACCAGCACCGGGCGCTCGTATTGGCGCCCGGTTTCGCGGGGCAGGAGCTGCGACCAGACATCCTCCGTTTCGCCCAGCACGCGGGCGACGAAGCGGCCCACCTCGTCGTCGGGCGTGCCCCGGCGGGCGGGCGCTTGCGTCGCGACGGGCGCGTTGCCCGCCACCTGCTCCGCGCCCTCGATCAGCACGGCCGGGTTGATGCCGAAGGCCCAGCCGATCAGGCTGAGCACCACCACGGCACCGACGCCGAGGCCGCCGGTGGCGACGCCGCCCATGCCGCGGCGGTCCTCGATATTGCTGCTTTCCCGGAGGTCGTCTTCGCGCATGGAGAGCTCCTACTTGGGTTTCCGGAATGACGCCGCGCGCCGGGTTTCGTTCCCGGAAGCGTGCGGCAGCTCGTCCGGGGCGGGCACGAGGCCGTAGGGCGCCAGGAGGTCCCAAACGTGCCGGGGCACCATGCTGCGCAGCCGCCTGGGGTGCTGGCGGCGGAGGTGCAGCACGGTTTCCGCCGCCTTCATCTCGACGCGGGCGCGGGCGAACTCCAGGCCGCGCGGCCCGACCCGCGGCATCAGCCAGCCCATCAGCGGGCGCAGCCAGCCCGGCATCCCCCGCACCGGCAGGCCGCCGGCGGCGAGCGCCACGTTCTTGATGAACCCGCGCACCGGCCCCTGCCGACGCCCGGCGCTGCCGAGGGGCGCCGTGCGCAGCTCGTCGCCCAGTAGCGCCAGGAGGTCCTCCCCGCGCTCATTGCGGACCAGCAGCCATTGCCCGCCCTCGCCGGCCATGTAGCCCACGGTGATGTCGGCCAGCGCGTTCGTGTAATCGACGCAGGTGCGGCAGGTCAGCGGGAAGAAGTCAGGGGGCAGCTTGCTGATTGGGAGTTGCAGGAACGGGATTGCCCGGCGGCGCCCGTCGCGGAAGCGCAGCTCCACATGGTAATCAGGCCGGAACTCCAGATAGGTGACGCTGCCGGGGTCGTCGGACAGCAAGGAAAGAAAGTTATGAAAATTCTCGGTCGTGGTGTTGTCGGAGCAGGGCGTGCCGACCACGAAGATGCGCTCGAAGCCGAGCCGCTGTTCCAGGGCGCGCAGGGCGTGGACCTGGCACGGGATGCCGATCACGGCGATGCGGCGGTGGCCGGCTGCCCGCGCCGGCTCCAGCAAAGCAAGCAGCGGCGCGTAGCCCATCCTCATGCCCCGGCACTGCGCCATGCCGGCGGCCTCCGTCACCAGCACCGGGACCGGGCGCCAGGGGTCGTCCGGGTGCGGCGCCATCGTGAGCACGGCATCGACGGCGCCGGTTTCCAGCAGGCGCTCGGCGATGCGGGTGGTGATGCCGGTCCATTGCGCGCCGGGCCGCGGGGGTGCCAGGGACGCGCGCACCATGCGTCGGTGCGGGCCGAAGAACAGTTCGTCCGGGCGGGCAGGGTCACGGGCGCGGCCGTGCACGCGGGCCTCAAGGCCGGGGTAATCGGGCGCGATGAACTGGCAGGCGGCGCCGCAATCGCCGGGGGCGCTGCTGCGGGAGATGCCGCAATCCGTGCACAGGCCGCGCGGAACCGGGGCACGGACGGGGGGCGCCCAGATAGGTGGGGCGGCGGCGGTCATGGCAGAGGCTTCACGCCGTTCTTCTCGGCCTGCACGGACACGGCGGTCAGGCTGTCGTCGCCGCCCTGCATGGCCCGCACCGTGACGGCGGCGCCCGGCACCAGCAGGCTGCGGTCGCCCGGCAGCAGGCCGACCACGCGCACGTCGGGCGCGACCTCGATCTCCTGCTCGCCGCCGGGGTAGCGCAGGTGCAGGGTGCGTCCGTCCGTGACGGTGGCGGTGCCGTCCCCCACCGCATCGACCACGGTGGCGTTGGTCATGGTCTGCTCCGCCGCCTCCATGGGGCGGTGGCCTTCCCCGGTGCCGCGCATGGATTCGGGGAAGATGTGCACCTCCAGCGCATGCAGCTTGCCGTCCCGCCCGTGCCGGGCTGCGGAGCCGACGAACTCGCCGGGCTGGATGCTGGCGAGGCTGCGGTCCTCGACGGCGCCGATGCGGACGCCGGGCGGGAGGAGGATGTCGAGCGGGTCGCCTTCGCTGGGGCGGACCAGAAGGCGGTCGCCGGCCAGGCCGATCACCGTGCCGTTGATGCGGACCGGGGTGTC
Organism: uncultured Acetobacteraceae bacterium; assembly: GCA_964247175.1. Lineage (GTDB taxonomy): Bacteria > Pseudomonadota > Alphaproteobacteria > Acetobacterales > Acetobacteraceae > CAHJXG01. The sequence continues at coordinate 2,673 of CAXTUO010000237.1, forward strand.
CTGCGCTGCGGCAGGCAGCGGGGCGGCAACCGTCAGCAGGGCGGCGAGAAGGGTGGCGGGCAGTCTCGGCATGCAGGCCCCTCGGCGATGAAGGGCCAGCCTACCGCGGTTCGCCCGGCGCGTCATCCGGGGGCGGGGGGCGTGCCGCCCAGGCGGAACGCGAAGGGGTCGGGCGTGTTGGGCGACAGCATCGGCACGCCGACGCCGTCCGAATAGCGTACCGAGAGCAGGCGGGGGGTGCCGTCGAGGAAGGTCGGGGGGATCACGAAGCCGAAGCCCGCGGTCGCGGTGCCGAACCCCGCCGCCAGCAGGTCCGGCCGCGGCATGTCGCAGGCCGCACGTCCGACCACCGCGCCGTCGATCACGATGTCCAGCATCACGGGACTCTCGCCGTCCCAAATGGCCCAGCCGCGCACGGCGAAGTCCACGAGGTCCACGCTGCCGCGGCGCTGCCCCGGCCGCTTGGCAAGCGCCGCCAACGCTTCCGGCGGACCGCCCAGCGCCGCAAAGAAGGCGCGGACCTCCTCGCGCATGGCGTCCGGGTCGAAGGTGAAGTTGTGGTAGCTCGGATGGTCGAATGGCACCAGCATGGGCGCATCGGGGCGGTCCTGCACCGCGTCGGCCTCCACGTAGGCCAGCGGCGCGGGGTCGGCCATGTAGGCGGCGGCGGCGTACAGGCCGAGGTCGCCTTTGTTCTCCAGGTTCCAGCGGCTGGTGACGACCAGGCCGGGCGCGTTCGCCGCCCAGCGATACTTGGCAAGCCCCGCGCCCCAAAGCGCCACGAAGCCGTCGCAGTGCTGCGCCCAGGCGAGGCTCACGGCCAAGGGTTCGCCCAGCGTGTCCAGCAACGTGACCGGCTGCCCGGCGAAGCGGCCGCGGAGGGCGGCCACGACGGCGCGCTCCACAGCCAAGGGGGATTGGCTGGCGATGTTCTCGCAGTGGCTGCTGATGGTTTCGTCGCTGCGCGTGCCGCCGCGGGCGTTGTGGCCGTCGAACACGACCGTGACCGGCGGGGCGGCGCCGGGCGGCACGGACAGCGTGCCGCCGGATTGCCAGCGGATGGCCTCCTCGACCACCAGGGCGCAGAGACCCTCAAGGTCGGTCGCCGTGCGGTTCTCGACGCGCAGGCCGACCAGGATGGTGCGGCCCCTGACGGCACCGTCCTGGGGCGGCAGGGCCGGGGCGCCGCAAGCGGCGTGGGTCATCACCCGGCGCCGCAGCCCTTCGCCGATGTGCTCCCGCGTCGCGCGGAACAGGATCAGGCGGTTCTCGTGGGCATGGGCGATCAGAGCGCGCTGATCGGCGAAGCCGCGGCGGACCCGGCCGGCGATCTCGGGATACAGGGCGTCGATGGGGCCGTAGAACTCGATCTCGCTGCCGGGCAGGCCGGGGACCAGCCATTCCGGCAGGCGGTCCGGCGGCAGCGCCGCGACTAATGCGTCGATGGCGGTCAGCTCGTTCCAAAGCTGGTGGCCGAGGTGGGCGCTGGTGCCGCCGCGCAGGAAGGTAGCGAAGCGGACGGGCGCGGCCGGCAACACGCGGCCGGCGAGCAGGCTGCTGGCGAAACACGCGAGGTGGTGCAGCACGTGATGGCCGAGCGCCGGGAAGTGCTGGAGCAGCATGCGCTTTTGGTCGGCCCGGCAGATGGCCAGGCCGTGCGCCGGAACGTAAACGCCGGCCACGCGGGACAGGTGCTCGGTCGCCAGGACGAACACGTCGAGGCCGCTCGACCAGTCGGCGAAGCGGAACAGGCTGTTGAAGTCGTCCAGCGTGAAGGCGCCGGTGCAGGGCATGTCCGCACCGCCCGCCGGCGACGGCCAGGAAAGCGCGCCGTCCCGCATGGCGGCGGTGAACTGCTCTTGCAGATCGACGGACAAGGCCCGGCGTAGGGCGTCCGGGTCGGCCCAGGGCGGCAGGGCGGCGCCGGGCACGTCGATGTCGCACAGGGCGGGGTCCGGCAGCACCTCCGCCTGCAGCGCCGCGGCGATGGTCTCGCGCAGCCCCGGGCCGAGGCGCAGGAACTCGTGCAGGGCGGCCTCGGAGGCGGGAAGGAGCCGGACCGGGTAGGTCGGCAGCAGCGTGTCGTGAAGCGCCGCGAGCGCCGGGCGGAACGCCGCGCGAAGGGCGGCGCGGGTGCCGTCCGGCCACGACTCCATCGTATTGGACTGCTGCCCGACGCCGTTGAAAAACCATTCCGCCCGCATCCCTGCATCATGCAGCAATTCGAGAATCGTGAAGCCGTGGGCAACCACAGCATGTAATACTTTCCAGTGTTGCCCGAGATTCGGCGCATTTGGCAGGCTGACCTGCGCGAAAGGCACAATCTTGAATCCAGGTTTCGGTCCGTCTTGCAACTTTTGGTCGATAATTTCGCTTGCCTGCACTGAACCTCTCCTGCAACCTTCCACGAGCGTAATGCCAGGGTTAGCGGCATGAGCGCAATCGGTGACACGGCCCGTTTCGGGTCAGCAGGACGGAGGCGTGCATGGCATTGTCGGTGGCCGTCATCGGGGCGGGTTGGTACGGGTGCCACATCGCGCTCTCCCTGCGCGGCCTCGGCCTGGACGTGACCGTCTTCGACCAGAACGAGCGCGCGATGCACGAGGCGTCGGGCAACAACCAGTTCCGCCTGCACCTCGGCTTCCACTACCCGCGCCACCACGGCACCCGGGCGCAGTCGCGGGATGGGTTCATGCGATTCGTCGAGCGGTATCCGCAGCTGAGCCGGGAGATCAGCGAGAACATCTACGCGGTCCCCCGCGAGGACAGCCTGATCGACTTCGCCACCTACCGCCTCATCATGACCTCGTCGGGCATCGACTACCGCGAGGTCCGCGAAAGCTCCGTGCTGCTGCGCGGGGTGGACGGGCTGCTGCTGGCCGGGGAGCGGGTGCTGCTGATCGAGCGCGCCCGGCGCTACTTCACGGAGCGGCTGGGCGACAGCCTGCAGCTCGGCACGCGAATCGACGCGGTGGAGGAGCGCGCGGACGGCATCCACGTGGACGGCACCCGCTACGACGTGCTGGTGGACGCGACCTGGGGGCACCGCAGCGGGCTGCCGATGCGCTTCTACTACGAGCCGACGATCCTGCTGTACTACGAGACGGACGGCCCCTTCCCCGCGGTCACGCTGGTGGACGGCCCGCTGTGCTCGATCTACCCGACGGAGGACCCCGGCCTCTACACCCTGTCCAGCGTGCCGCACACCCCGCTCGGCCGGCTGGACAGCCCGGAGGAAGCCCGGCGCGTGCGGGACGGCGTGTCGGCGGCGACGGTGGCGGAAAAGGCCGAGCTGATGGAAAACCAGATTTCCCGCTACCTGCCGGAGTTCCGCGAGCGGTTCCGCTTGGTGGGGCCGCAGCTGGCGATCAAGACCAAGCCGGTCGGGCGGTTCGACGACCGGTCCTGCTACGTGTTCCGCCGCGGGCGGACCTTCTCGGTGATGTCGGGCAAGATCGACACGGTGTTCTTCGC
>CAXTUO010000238.1:0-6132 GCA_964247175.1 uncultured Acetobacteraceae bacterium
ACCTGGTGGCAGACGGAAACCGGCGGCATCCTGATCTCCCCCTTGCCCGGCGCCGTGCCGGTCAAGCCCGGCTCCGCCACCCTGCCGCTGCCCGGCATCCGCCCGGTGCTGGTGGACGCCGAGGGCAAGACGCTGGAAGGCGCGGTCGAGGGCAACCTGTGCATCGCCGACAGCTGGCCCGGCCAGATGCGGACGCTGTACGGCGACCACGCCCGCTTCGTGCAAACATACTTCACCACCTTCAAGGGCCTGTACTTCACCGGCGACGGGGCGCGGCGGGACGAGGACGGGTATTTCTGGGTCACCGGCCGGGTCGATGACGTGATCAACGTGAGCGGGCACCGCATGGGCACCGCCGAGGTCGAAAGCGCCCTGGTGGCCCATCCCAAGGTGGCGGAGGCCGCCGTCGTCGGCTTCCCGCACGACATCAAGGGCCAGGGCATCTACGCCTACGTGACGCTGGTGGACGGCGAGGAGCCGACGGACGCGCTGCGCAAGGAGCTGGTCGCCTGGGTGCGGCGCGAGATCGGGCCGATCGCCGCGCCGGACGCGATCCAGTGGGCGCCAGGCCTGCCGAAGACCCGGTCGGGCAAGATCATGCGCCGCATCCTGCGCAAGATCGCCGCCAACGAGACGGACGGGCTGGGCGACACCAGCACTTTGGCCGACCCGGGCGTAGTCAACGACCTGGTGAGCAACCGGGCGGGCTGAGCGGCGGTGCTGGAGCGCGATGCGGTGGAGTTTCACTGCATCGTGTTCCAGCGCCTGGCAAACCGCCGCACCCGTCGCCGGTTTCGACCGCTTCAGTGGGAGAAACGGACATGAGCGGCAGCAACGAGACGACAGAACTGTATATGCAGGGCCTGCGCAACGCCCATGCCATGGAGGTGCAAGCCGTCCAGATCATGAGCCGCCAGGTCGAGCGGCTGGAGAACTACCCGGACGTGAAGGCCGGCCTAGAGCGCCACATCCGCGAAAGCGAGGAGCAGAAGACTCGGATCGATCAGATCATGCAGGCGCACGGCACCAGCGCCAGCGCCCTCAAGGATACGGTGACCGGCCTGGTGGGCAACGCCGCCGCCATCAGCCATGCCGTCACGAGCGACGAGGTGATCAAGAACAGCTTTGCCAACTACGCCTATGAGCATTTCGAGCAGGCGGCCTACATGTCGCTGATCGCGATGGCGGAGGCGGCGGGCGACCAGCAGCACATCCCGCTGCTGCAGCAGAACCTCGACCAGGAGATCGCATTCGGCAAGGCGTGCGGCGAGTTGGTCGCGCCGACGACGAAGCGATACATCGAGCTTCAGGCGGCGGGGCAGAAGGCGAAGGTCTGATACCCGGCTCCGGCGCCGTCGGCGCCGGAGCGTCCCGCCTAACCCCGCGGCAGTTCCTGCTCCACCAAGCCCGCCCAGAAGCTGGCGCCGATGGGCAGGATGTCGTCGTTGAAGTCGTAGCGCGCGTTGTGCAACGGGACCGCACCCTTGGTCCCGTCCCGCTGGCCGATCCGCACGAAGCAGCCCGGCACCCTCTCCGCCATGTAGGAGAAATCCTCGCCGCCCATGGTCGGCGGCGCTTCGGTGATGACCTTGTCTTGGCCCAGCAGGCGTTGCGCCGCCTGGACGGCGCGGTCCGTCGCTTCGGGTGCGTTCACCACGGACGGGTAGCCGCGCTCGTACTCCAGCGCCGCCGTCGCGCCATAGGTCGCGGCGACCGCTTCCGCCGTTTCCTCCATAATGCGCTGCATCTCGTCGCGCACGGCCGCATCCAGGGTGCGGACCGTGCCGTTCAGCGCGGCGCCGTCCGGGATCACGTTGCTGGCGCTGCCTGCGTGGAACTGGGTGATGCTGAGCACGGCACTCTCCAGCGGGTCGATGCGCCGGGACACGGCGCTTTGCAGCGCCAGCACGACGTGGCTGCCGACCACCACCGGGTCGATGCTGAGATGCGGCCGGGCCGCGTGGCCGCCGCGCCCGGCGATCCTGATCCAGAAGGTGTCGGCCGCGGCGCAGACCTGGCCCGCCACCGCCTGCATCGTGCCGGCCGGCAAGGAGGGGTCGTTGTGCGCGCCGAACACCATGTCGCAGGGAAAGCGCCTGAACAGCCCTTCCTCCACCATCACGCGTCCGCCGCCGCCTCCTTCCTCCGCCGGCTGGAAGATGAAGTGCACGGTGCCGTCGAAGTTGCGGGTTTCCGCCAGGTAGCGCGCCGCGCCCAGCAGCATGGCCGTGTGCCCGTCATGCCCGCAGGCGTGCATCCGGCCCGGCGCCGTGGAGCGGTGCGCGAACTCGTTCTCCTCCGTCATTGCCAAGCAGTCCATGTCCGCCCGCAGGCCAATGGCCCGGCCGGACGTGCCCTGGCGCAGCGTGCCGACCAGCCCGGTGCCGGCGATGCCGCGCGTGACCTCGATCCCCCATTCCGCCAGCTTGGCCGCCACGGCGCCGCTGGTGCGGTGCTCCTCGAAGCCCAGCTCCGGGTGGGCGTGCAGGTCCTGGCGCCAGGCGGTCAGCTCGGGCTGGAGGTCGGCGATGCGGTTGTGGACGGGCATAAGGTCGGGCGTCTCCGCGTTGTCAAAGCGTCCCGCCGCGGCGCCCGGCGGCGGCGGCCAGCCGCAGCCGGAGCGATTGCAGCTTGATGAACCCCTGGGCGTCGGTCTGGTCATAGGCGCCCTGGTCGTCCTCGAAGGTCACGACCGCCATCGAATACAGGCTGTTCGGGCTTTCCCGCCCGATCACGGCCACGTTGCCCTTGTAAAGCTTCAACCGCACCCGGCCGGTCACGCTGCGCTGGCTTTCGTCGATGGCGGCTTGCAGCATCCGCCGCTCCGGGCTGAACCAGAAGCCGTTGTAGATCAGCTCGGCGTAGCGCGGCATCAGGCTATCCTTGAGGTGCGCGGCTTCCCGGTCGAGGGTGATGCTCTCGATGCCGCGGTGCGCGACCAAGAGGATGGAACCGCCGGGCGTTTCATACACCCCGCGCGACTTCATGCCGACGAAGCGGTTCTCCACCAGGTCCAGCCGGCCGATGCCGTTGGCCCGGCCCAGCTCGTTCAGCCGGGCGAGCAGCGCCGCGGGGGACAGGGGGGCGCCGTCGATGGCGACGGGGTCGCCGTGCTCGAAGTCGATGCTGATCACGGTGGGCTGGTCCGGCGCGTCTTCCGGCCGGATCGTGCGCTGATACACCGCCTCCGGCGCCTCTTCGGCCGGGTCCTCCAGCATCTTGCCCTCGGAGGACGAGTGCAGCAGGTTGGCATCCACGCTGAACGGCGCTTCGCCCCGCTTGTCGCGGGCGATGGGGATCTGGTGGGCCTCGGCGAATTCCAGCAGCCGGGTGCGGCTGGTCAGGTCCCATTCGCGCCAGGGGGCGATCACCTTGATGTCGGGCTTCAGCGCGTAGTAGGCGATCTCGAACCGCACCTGGTCGTTGCCTTTGCCCGTCGCGCCGTGCGCCACCGCGTCGGCGCCGACCATCTCCGCGATCTCGATCTGCCGTTGCGCGATCAGGGGACGGGCGATGCTGGTGCCCAGCAGGTACTGGCCCTCATACACCGTGTTGGCGCGGAACATCGGGAACACGAAGTCGCGGACAAAGGTTTCGCGCAGGTCATCGACGAAGATGTCCTTGACGCCGAGCAGCTCGGCCTTGCGCCGCGCCGGCTCCAGCTCCTCGCCCTGGCCGAGGTCGGCGGTGAAAGTCACGACCTCGCATCGGTAGGTGGCTTGCAGCCAGCGCAGGATGACGCTGGTGTCCAGCCCGCCGGAATAGGCGAGCACGACCTTCTTCACATCCTTGACGCGCATAGGACTCTCTTTTGACCAACCGGAATGGCGGAGCTTGCCCGCCCCGCGGGCGTCCGGCAAGTGAGGGTGCGGGGGTGGGTTGCTCAGACCCCGATCAGCAGGGTTTCAAGCCGGGATATCAGACCTGGCGGTAGGCGGCGAGCGGCAGGCCATGCTGGGCGACGTGCCCGTTCCAGGCATCCATGGCTTCCCGATTCCCTTCGAGCCAGCGGTGCCGGCACCTCTCCGCCACGGCTTGGGTGAGGCCGTGCTCGCATGTCTGCTCTGCGACAGGTTGGTTTCCTTGTGGGGTGTTCGAAACGGCGAGCGAAGCGGGACGGGGCACAGCATACCTCAGCATTGATTCTCTCATGCAGCTACAGCGCGGGCACCACGACGCCCCTGCAGGGACCGAAGCCGATGGACGCAGCACCTTCCCGCCGGGCGCGGGCGCACAGGATCACCTCGTCGCCGTCCTCCAGGAAGCGCCGCTCCTCGCCGGACGGCAAGGTGATCGGCGCGCGTCCGCCCCCCGTGATCTCCAGCAGGCTGCCGCAGCCATCGGGGGTCGGCGCGGAGATGGTGCCGGTGCCCAGGAGGTCGCCGGGGTTGAGGTTGCAGCCGTTGCTCGCCTGGTGCGTGAGGAGCTGGGCCGGGGTCCAATAGAGCGCCAGGCTCGACCCGATGGACAGGCGGTGCGGCGCCAGGCCCTGCTTGCGCATGGCGGCGGAGATCAGCAGCACCTCAAGCTCCAGGTCCAGCGCGCCGTTCTCCTGGTCGGCGGGGTCATGCAAATGGGGCAGCGGCGCCGGGTCGCCGGGCGGGCGCGGCGGCTGAGAAGCGCGGAACGGCGCCAACGCCTCCGGCGTCACGATCCAGGGGCTGACCGTGGTGCTGAAGCTCTTGGCGAGGAACGGGCCGAGCGGCTGGGCTTCCCAACCCTGGATGTCCCGCGCCGACCAGTCGTTCAGCAGGCAGAACCCGGCGATGTGCTCGTGCGCCTCGCCGATGGGGATGGCGGTGCCGAGCGCGTTGCCGGGGCCGACCCAGAGGCCGAGTTCCAGCTCGTAATCGAGGCTTCGGCTCGGCCCGTAGCTCGGCCCGGTGTCCGACGCCGGCTTGCGCTGGCCCCTGGGGCGCCGCACCTCCGCGCCGCTGGGCCGCAGGCTGCTGGCGCGTCCGTGGTAGCCGATCGGCACCCATTTGTAGTTTGGGGTCAGGGGCTGGTCCGGGCGGAGCAGCTTGCCCGCCTTTTCCGCATGGTGGATGCCGGCGAAGAAGTCCGTGTAGTCGCCGACATGCGCCGGCAAGTACAGGATGCAGTCCTCCGCCCGGTGCAGCAGATGCGGGCGCTCGTCCGAGCCGTCCTGCAGCAGGGCGCTCACCGCATCGCGCAGCGCCCGGCGCGGCCCGGCGCCGAGCGCCAGGAACGGGTTGAGCGACGGGCCGATGCAGGCATGGGCGGCGGCCTGCGCTTCCTCATCCAGCAGCCCTTCCTCGTGCACGGCGCGGAGGTCCAGGATCATGTCGCCGATGGCGATGCCGCCGCGCGGCGCCCCGGCCAGCGGCCCGAACACGCCGAGCGGCAGGTTCTGGATCGGGAAGTCCGGGTGCCCGTTGGCGCTCGCCACCCAGCTTTGCAGCGCCGGGTCGTGGGTGTGGTCGATGGCCATGCTCAGGGGGTTCCCGCGTTCGGGTTGGTCGGATCGAAACGTTTCTGCAGCCCGGCCCAGCAGTCCGCGTACTCCCGCTGCAACTGCGGCGCGTCAGCGGCAAAGGCAGTCACGTGCTGGCGGTGCCGGCTTTCGAACATGAAGGCCATGGTGCCCTGCAGCTTGTGCGGGGCGAGGTCCGCGGCGCTGGCCCGCGCAAAGGCGTCCGCGTCGGGGCCGTGCGGCAGCATGGCGTTGTGCAGGCTGCACCCGCCGGGCACGAAGCCTTGGGGCTTGGCGTCGTACTGGCCGTAGATCAGGCCCATGAACTCGCTCATGCAGTTCATGTGGTACCAGGGCGGGCGGAAGGTGTCCTCCGCCACCAGCCAGCGGTCGGGGAAGCAGACGAAATCGACGTTGGCGGTGCCGGGCGTTTCGGAGGGCGCGGTCAGCACGGTGAAGATGCTGGGGTCGGCGTGGTCGAACAGCAGCGGTCCCACGGGGGAGAAGCGGCGCAGGTCGTACTTGTACGGCGCGTAGTTGCCGTGCCAGGCCACGACATCGAGCGGGCTTTGGCCGATCTCGGCCACCCAGAGCTTGCCGCCCTGCTTGACGAACAGGCGGGACGGGGCTTCGTGGTCCTCATAGGCCGCAACGGGGGTCATGAAGTCGCGCGGGTTGGCCAGGCAGTTGGCGCCGAT
>CAXTUO010000239.1:0-6118 GCA_964247175.1 uncultured Acetobacteraceae bacterium
AGGAACACACGCCCTCCCGCGTGCCACAGGACCCTGGAAGCGCCGCAGGCGTGCGCCGGGCACCTTGGATCAGTGCCGCGTGTTGGCCCATTCCCCGGTCGGCACGGTTGCCAAGCGCGCCTGCGCTGCTGCGAAGATGCCGTCCAGGACCAGCTCCAGGACCGGCCACAGCTCGGCGAAGGCCATGGCCGAGGACGCGCAGCCGTTCATCCGCCGCACCAACAAGCCCACACGATCGTCCCAGCGGTGGATGGCGAACATGGGCTCACTCCTGGAAGCGTCGGCCTTATGGACGAATGCGGCCCACGTCATCCCGGGCGGCCCACCCACGGAGGACGCGGAACGCCTCCTTGCGAACTTCGAGGACATCCAGCGGCAGCACGAAGCGCATCTCGCGCGCCTGGAAGAGCAGTAAGCCAGCCTTCCATGACTGAACATTGTCGATTGAAGGCCTGTGTCTCGGCACAGTTAATTTTGAGCTATGCCGGAGAATGGGTGACGACGGTTTGAGAAGGGCGGCGTATCGAGGCGGGTGGAAGCCTGCCTGAACTCCCGAAGGAGCCGATAGTAATTACCCACCCCTATCCGGGGTGTAGCGGTCAGGCCGCTATGGTCTGCAGGATAGTGCTGAAGACGCTGGTGCTCGGTTTGAGCCGGGCGGTGTCGACCACGGTGCGGATGTCGGCCTCGCCCTCGGCGGCCCACATCGCACGATAGCCGTTGGTCACCTTGCGCTGGATCACCGCATGCTGCTCCGACGCGGCTGGCGCCGGGACAGGAGCGCCGAAGAAGTCTGCCTGCCGCCGATCCATTTCCGGCCTGCGCGCCACGTTCTGGCTTTTCACGCTTGTTCGGGCGCCAACGTGGCGCTCGGGTGCGATGGCGGCGTCGGCCGAGCGCGGCGCGAGCGGATGGCCGGTCCGGATGCTGCCGGCCAGGGAACCACGCGCCACGCTGCTTAATCGTAATGACCGGCCGTCAGCGCCGGAAGCCGGGGATCGAGGCCAGGGCCGGCATTCCTGGACGGCAGGTTGGTGAGGTTGTTCAGGAGAGCGTTGTCCTGCCGGACCGCGGACTCGATCGCCCAGTTCGTCGCGCCAAAGATGGAGTTGTCGAACAGGTCGTTGCGGTCCGAGCTTTCCGCGAAAAAGACGCCGGCGTAGTGGGGACCCCGGATCAGGTTGGAGAACACGATGTTGCCCCGGCTCGGCGCGAAGTCGAGATCGGCCGCCGGGGCGTCCGCTTTCGCCGCGCCCACCTCGATGCCGAAGAAGTGGAAACGGTCGCTTCGGCCCCTGTTGTTGTCGACCAGCGTGTTCAGGCCGACGACGTTGAAGTAGCCGGTGCGCACCATCTTGATCCCGCCGCCGTAGTTCCCGAGCACCTCATTCCCGTAAACCAAGTTGTACGCGGCGTTGTCGAGCGACAGGCCGGGCACCTTGGCCGCCGCGGACCCGTCGGCGAGCCGGCCGAAGCCGGCGATGAAGTCGCGCTTGAGATCCTCGTCGCTGCCGCCCCACCGCTTGCCGTTCTCCTCGATGGTGTTCAGCGCCACCGCGTTTGCGGTGGAGCCGTTGTCGAGGCACATGCCCTCCTTGGCGTTGCCCTGAATCAGATTGCGGGCGACGACGTTCTCCATAGCGCCGTCGAAATAAACACCCGAGGCCTGGTTCCGGGTGATGCGGTTGAAAGCGACCAAGTTGCGGCGGGGCGTCGAAAGCCGGCTCGTGATCGGCTGGGCCAACGCCCAGTAGCCGTCCTGCTCGAAAAGGTTCAGCGGCCTGCCCGCCAGGTCCGCGTCGCGGTCGGTGACCACCACGCCGGCTTGCCAGTTCGAGGCGCCGCGGTTGTCGTGGACATCGTTGTCGGCGACTACGCTCTCGCGGGTGGCCCCGTGCAGCAGCACGCCCGCTCGCCCGAGCGCGGAAAGCCGATTGCCCCAGACGACGACGCTCCGCGAGCCAGTGACGACGATCCCCTCCCCACCCAGGCCCTCGAAGCGGCTATCCACGACGACCACCCGCGCGCTCTGGGAAACGAGCACGCCTGCGCCCGGGCCGGAGAAGACGCCGCCCACCAGCGAGGCGCCCTGCAAGTGCTCGATTTTCACCATATACGGAGCGCTCGACCCGGCGGCGGCGACCAGCTCGGTCTGGCCGAGGTCGAGCCGCATGCCATCGCGCCCGATCCGCAGCGGCTCGTCCACGACGAGGCGCGCCCTGGCCACCCGGATCCGCGATGAGCGGGCGTCCGCCAGCGCCCTGTTCAGCTCCGACGCGCGCTCGCCCTCGAAGACGACGATGTCCCCACCGCCCTCTTGCCGGACCGCGTCCACGGCGGCGCGGGCCTGATCGAGCTGAATCCCCGCCTGCCGCCAAGCTTCGGAAGCCGCACGGCCGTCCAGGCCCAGCCGGCGGGCTCGGGAGATGACCTGAAGCCCCGCGCTCGCCCGTCCAAGCGGGGTGTCGGGCGCGTCCTTCAGGGGCGGGAGGGCGAAGGCGGCCATGTCCTGGAAACCGAGATCCTGGGGCGGCGGCGCCCCAACCGACTGCGCTCCCACGGAAACGGGCGCGAACAGGGCGAAGAAAGCGACAAACAGCCCACGGGAGCGCCCCATGGCGCCATGGCCTGGGTGCCAGCCTCCTTGACCGGGTCCGAGCGGGTCACGCCGGTTCTCCTCGGGAGGCGGACGCGGACGAGTGTCCCTCCAGGCTTGAGCGGCCTCGCCGCGGGCTCCGCCGCGAAGCCGGACAGCCGGCACGCCTCGCCAGTCTGTCGAAGGCCCGGTGCGCGGCAGAAAGTGATCGGAATGCAAGACGTGGTGCTCCTGGGGGCATGGTGCATGGAATCTCCGGCCGGCGACGCCCGAACCCGGCCGGAGGACATTGCCTTTCTGATCTTGGGTGCCCGCCTTCGTTGAAGCTGAACCTAGTCGGGCGCCGCATACCTCATTCACAACGGCCGGGCGAGGCGGGACATCGCGCTGACGTCCAGCCCTTTTGGCGCTACACTGCCGGGCAGAGGCCGGGCGAGGCGGTTTCGCTTCCCACAGCGCTGTTCCCAAGGAGGTTATGGATGACCAGAGGTGAGCACGAAGTGGCCGAGAACGACGGAGAGGACATCTCGGTCGGCCGCGTCCGCGACTTGGAGCGGCGGGTCCACGAGCTCGAGCGCCTCCTCGGCCGCCGGGCCGCGGAGGGTGCCGCGTCCGAAGCTCCCCGTCCCGCTCCCCCCGCCGCCGCCGTCGCAAGGCCCAGGATCGTGTTCCTCGGGGCGGAGCCGCGCGCCATCGGCTTGATCGAGGTTTACGGCCTCGCCGACCATCCGGATGTTGCCCTGGCAGACCGGCGGCCGGACTTCGACCGGCGCCAGTTCCACGGGCGAAAGGTTTTTGGGTTCGACGAGGTGGCGCTGGACAAGCTGGAAGCGGTCGTGATCACCGAGGATCCCGTCATCATCAAGGACTCCGCCGAGGAGTACGCCGGGGCGGTCGAGTTTCTTCGGGGAAAAGGCCTGCCGCCGGGTCAGGTCATCTCCGTCTCGGAGCCGGGAAAGGCACACAGGGCATTGTCCAGCGTGATCACGCACACCGCGGAGCGCAACCGGCAGATAGGGCATCTCGCAGTCCGGCGGAACCTTTACCACCGCAGCCACTACGCTTACTGCATGATCTTGGCTGCCGAGACGGCCTTGCGGATGTCCCTCGCCAAGGTGTCGGCCGTGGAGTTCGGCGTTTATCGCGGTTCCGGCCTGAAGAACATGTGCGAGATCGCAGACTTCATCCACCAAACTCTCGGCGTCGAATTCCGCATCTACGGCTTCGACACGGGCGCGGGCCTTCCGGCGGTCGCCGACTGGCGAGATCACCCCGAGATCTGGACCGGCGGCACGTATGCCATGCCGGACTTCACGGAGTTGGCGGCGCAGCTGCCGAGCAACTGCGAGCTGTTCATCGGTGATTGCAAGGACACCCTGGCGCCCTTTCTGCGCGCACATGGGAGCGCCGAGGCCCCCATCGGCTTTGTTTCCCTCGACGTCGATCAATACCATTCCACGGTTTCGGCGCTGAAGATCTTCAGCGCAGACGCCACCCACCTTGCGCCGGTCATCCCGGTCTGGGTCGACGATTCCTACATCGGCGTCCTGCAAACGACCTACGCTGGCGAAGGTCTGGCCATCCGCGAGTTCAATGAACAGCACGACTTCCGCAAGATCGAGCAGAAAATCGTGAGAACCGATGACTTTCCCAGGCTATGGCATCATTGCATCTATTTCGCGCATGTATTCGACCACCCCATGAGGCAGGGCCGGATGCCGGTGAATTTCGAGTACTTCTACCACACTGCATACTGAGCGCCGCCCCATCCACGGCACGTCGGCGTCACCCGCACCCGGCTGCAGAATTGGCGGCTATTCGGCGCGAAAGGCAGTGCTTTCGTTCTGCCCATAGGACGGCCACTCCGGACGGGACCGTGGCTGGGCACGCGGGGCCAAGCCCAGGGCGCGTTCCCAGCGCGTCCAGCCCGCAAGCTCTTCCTGGGCAGAACGCCACTGCCCGGCGGCGCCCTCGGCTTCACGGCCGTAGCGCCATACGACCGCAAGGCCGCGCCGGACGCAGCCGCGCAGCTTCGCCCGATCATAGCGGTATACTTGCAGGTAGGAGCGCATCCGATCCGACAAGCTATACTGCGAAACCCGCATGGTCATCCATGGGTGCCACTGGTCAACGAAAACGCGGTCAGGGCACAGCTTGGCTTCTACCCGACCCGCGCACAGCGCGACCAGTCCGGCCAGCAACGTGAGTTGGCGCCAGCTGCGCCGGCGTGGCGGCGGACGCCAAGCCGCCGCAGCGCTGGCAACCACCGCTTGCTGGGGAGACGCGTTCGCGGCGGCAAGCGCCGCGATCTCCCGGTGCAGCGCATCCATCGGCGCATCAAGCACCGTTGGGCCTGCCAAAAAGTCCTCGACAGCCCTGATAACCAGCTCGGCGTGCATGTAGTCGTGCTTGAGCAGGCTGTCGATCAGTCGCCGCAGGATGACAACCATCCGGTCTAAACGGGCGACGGAAGGATGGCAGGCGGCGAAGATCAGCCGGTTCCGCAAATCGTAATAGCGCTGCCAGCCCGGCGCTTTCGCATAGAACGGTTCGTGCCATACCGCGACGGGTGGGAGCGAAACCGTCGGCATGCCGCGACTCATCAAGCGCGTCCCATACTCCATGTCGTCACCGCGGATGAAAACGGGCAAGGGCAGCCCGTGCTCCCGGAACGCCGCGGCCGGGATGGCGCAGTACCACCAGCCGTTGAAATGGCAAGGCATCTCGCGCGCGAGGTCGTTGAGGGTTTCCGGATCGTCGAGCGGCCGGTCGTGGAGCGCCGCGTGGATGATGTTCGTGGGAGCTATGACCGCACCGGCCTCGTACATCGTGGCCGGCCGAAACAAATCCACCATGGCGCCGCCGACCATGGTGGGCACCCCGGTGCGCGCAGCGAAGGCATGGGTGGTGACCAACACCGCTGGGTCGAACTCGATGTCGTCGTCCATGAACAGGACGTGCGAGCACCCGCCGTCCCGCACGACCTCCATGGCCGCCCGCGTGAAGCCGCCGGTGCCGCCGAGGTTCGCTTGCCCGACCACCTCGATGCGGCCCCGCTCGGACGCGAGAAGCGCCGCCATGTCCCCGGAGGAAAAGGGATCGCCCTGGTTGACGACGACGATCCGGGGCGAGGCCCATTGGTAGTAGGGGGATGCCACGAGGCGTCGGAGATTGGCGGCGAGCGTCGCTTCGCGGTTAAAGGTGCACAGCCCGATGCCGAGCCTCACCTTCCGCCTCGGGGCGGTGCCCGTTTCGAGGTGCCCGGCCCGGATCACCGTCCTGGCCGTGGCAGCCACATCGAAGAAGACGCGGCCTGCGCCCGCAGGCGAGGGATCGAGCGCAACGCTTGCCGTGGCGCCCTGAAGAAGGTCGAGGCGGATGCGCCGGTGCCCGAGCGGATAACTCGAACCGTCGGGGAGCGCCCGGAAGAACTCGACTGTGACGTCGCCGGTGCCGAAGAGCCGCAGCGTGAGGTCCTCGACCGGCGCGTGGCTCGACCAATAATGCTCGTAGAAACTATTA